>JAESSL010000421.1 GCA_016764135.1 Alphaproteobacteria bacterium | reverse complement strand
TTCCCGCCATCCGGTCCGCAAAATATTCCGGCCATTCCCATGCCGCAATCGCCACGTTAATACGCGCCGATTGCGCCGACACGCCCATCATTTCAGATCCACGAAAAATAACCGGACGAAGATAGCCCTCGGTAATACCTTGCTTTTCAATGAGTTCGCGGCAAGCCCTGTTGATCTCCGCAGGGGTGTAGGGAACATCCATTCCCATAACGCCCGCGCCCTCAAACAGCCGCTCCGTATGCTCTTCCAGTTTGAAGATGCGACCATTATACGCCCGCTCGCCTTCAAAGACGCAGGATGCATAATGCAGCGCATGGGTCAGCACATGTGTTGTCGCTTCCTTCCAAGGCCTAAATTCTCCATTATACCAGATATGACCCGGTTGATCGGCGAAACCTTCCATGAGCTCTTCCTCCAACACCGCCGCTTGCCGGGCGGCTCTTCCAACGTTATTCCATGCGTAGCCTAATTACAAAATGCCCTAGACAATCGTAACGAACCATCGCTAATCACGACCACGAAGTAACATTGCGAACCATTTATGTCAATAATACTGACTTATTGTTTGGAAAGACGTGCCCATGGCGCCTGACCTCAACGTAAAGCCCGGCGCCCAAAATACCGCCACACCGCCGAACGACGCGGAACTGCGCCAGGCCATAGAGATGCTTTTCTTTGCGTACCGGGACTTTATCGCCGAGCCTGACGCGATGCTGGTCCGGCATCATCTAGGTCGCGCTCATCACCGCGCGATCTATTTTATCGGTCGGTATCCAGGCGTCACTATGAAGGAACTCCTTGGGATTCTGAAGATCACCAAGCAAAGCCTTAACCGGGTGCTCGCACAATTGTTAACGGACAATTACATCGTTCAAACGACCAGCGCGCTGGACCGGCGACGGCGCCTTATCGAACTAACGGAAAAGGGGCGAGAGCTGGAACGACAACTGACCGAAAATCAGCGTATCCGAATTGCGCGCGCCTATCGCGACGCCGGCGCAGAGGCGGTGGAAGGGTTTCGCACCGTCATGCTTGGCATTATGTCCGATGACGAGGACCGGCGACGCTTCGACGCCGCCGAACCGACATAAATTCACGAATTAATTGTTCGGAAAATTTGTTCATGATCGATCGCCCGTCAGACGAAGAGCCATGCGCCTTCGTCAAAAAACGTATAATACTCCGCAACTCGCCTATACTGGTTAAATGAAGCCCATGGAAATGCCGCATATTCTTGTCGTGGATGACGATAGTCGCCTCCGCGACTTGCTTCGAAAATACCTGATGGAGAACGACTTCAGGGTTACGGTCGCAGAACACGCCGACGCCGCGCGAAATTTTCTGCGCGTGCTGGAATTCGACTTAATCGTCATGGATCTGATGATGCCCGGCGAAGACGGTCTCTCACTGACCCGCTCCATTCGAGAAACCCGCACCGTCCCCATCTTGATGCTGACGGCAATGAGCGAAAGCAGCGAACGGATCGCCGGGTTGGAGACTGGCGCCGACGACTATCTGACCAAACCGTTCGAACCGCGCGAACTGGTCTTACGCATTCAGGGTATTTTGCGCCGGGCGCCGCCGGATTCCACGGCCGCCGATGTTCGGTTGGGCGCGTTCCGGTTCGATCTGGACCGCGAAGTGCTGCTGGACCTTCAGGGCGAACCACAACGCCTGACTTCGACGGAAGCAAGCTTGCTGAAAGCGCTGGCGACCAATGCCGGCCGCATCATGAGCCGTGAGGCCCTGACCGAGATTTGCGCCATCGATGGCGGTGGACGAGCCGTCGATGTTCAGGTGACCAGACTGCGCCGGAAAATCGAACCGGATTCCCGAACGCCAACATACCTTCAAACCATTCGCGGACGGGGCTATGTCCTGCGCCCGGATTAAGTCCCGGGTCCAGCGATGAACCCCATGCTTCTCCTCAAAAAAATCCTGCCGCGCACCTTGTTTGGCCGCGCGCTGATCATCATCGTGTCACCGCTGATCTTGCTACAGGTCATTTCGACGCATATTTTTTATGATCGCCATTGGGACACCATTACCCGGCGTCTTTCCGCCTCCATTGCGGGAGATATTTCAATGGTGCTCGATCAATTGTCGGAAAACCCGGAGGCCGAGCAGAAAATCTTTACGAAAGCCCGATCCATTTTCGGATTTGGCGTTTCGCTCCACGCCAACGCCATTCTACCCAACAAACCACCGGATAAATCGGTTAACGATCGAATCGATAAATTTTTATCGCACGCCATTCGCGAACAGGTGCGCCGCCCCTTTCTGATCGACACATCGTCGTTCAAGGAAGAAGTGATTATCGACATTCAGCTCGCGGACGGCGTCTTGAGCTTTACCGCGCCCGGCGAACGCCTGTTCAGCTCCACAACCTATATTTTCATCATGTGGATGGTCGGCTCTTCCCTGATCCTGTTTGCGGTGGCGTCGGTCTTCATGCGCAATCAGGTGCGGCCTATTCGCCGCCTGGCGCAAGCGGTCGACGGGTTTGGCAAAGGCCGGGAAGTCGAAGATGATTTCCGCTCCGGCGGCGCGCTGGAGGTGCGGCAAGCCGCCGCCGCCTTCAACCTGATGCGCGAACGCATCCATCGTCAAATTCGGCAACGCACCGACGTGTTATCCGGCGTCAGTCACGACTTGCGCACGCCGTTAACCCGCATGCGGCTGCAATTGGCAATGCTGGGAGACGGTCCGGAAATCGACGAATTAAAAGCCGATGTCGATGAAATGGAAAAAATGATCGAAGGCTACCTTACCTTTGCTCGCGGCGAGGGTGATGAAGTCGCCGTGGAAACGGACCTGGCGTTACTCGTGGAGGACGTGATCGCCGGATGGCGGCGCAACAACGCGCAGATTGATGGGCATGTTGAAGGCCTCATCAAAGCCTGGATGAAACCGCAGGCGCTACAGCGTTGTCTCGACAATTTAATCGCCAACGCCTGCCGCTACGGCGATCATGTCTGGGTGCGCGTCGGCAAGCGTGCGGAAATGACCGAAATCATCATCGACGATGACGGCCCCGGTATTCCAGAAGAGGAGCGGGAAAAAGCGTTTCGTCCCTTTTACCGCGTAGACCGATCCCGCAACGCCGATACCGGCGGCACAGGACTGGGGCTCGCCATTGCACGCGGCGTCGCACGCGCCCATGGCGGCGACATATTCCTGGAAGACTCTCCCCATGGTGGTCTTCGCGCACGGGTGAGCTTGCCGTTATAGGTTTTAGGGTCAGCGCCTTTTAAAACGGTGCGATTCATGGTGTTTTGGAAACAATAAAGATCTATAGCACGAGGACGGACCATGACCGGCGACACGCAAACACGCCCTTCCAGACACCCTGAAACTGAAATCGCCTACGACGCCGTTATTGTGGGCGCGGGTTTCGCCGGAATGTATATGCTGCATTGCCTGCGTCAGCTGGGCCTTTCGGTGCGGGTCTTTGAGGTGGGCGGGGGCGTCGGCGGAACATGGTATTGGAACCGATATCCGGGCGCGCGCTGCGATGTCGAGAGCATGCAGTATTCCTACTCCTTTTCGGAAGAGCTGGATCAGGAATGGCGCTGGACCGAAAAATACGCGCCCCAGGCTGAAATCCTCTCTTATGCGAACCATGTCGCCGACCGCTATGATTTACGGCGGGACATTCATTTCAACACCAACGTCACCAAAGCCACTTTCAACGAGGACACAAAACGCTGGGTCATCGAAACCGACCATGGCGATCGCGTCAACGCGCAGTTTTGCATCATGGCGGTTGGGTGCTTATCCGCCGCAAACAAGCCTCCATTTGACGGGCTGGAGAGTTTCAAGGGCCCAGTTCACCACACCGGGGAGTGGCCGCATGACGGCGTAGACTTCACCGGGCTGGATGTTGCGGTCATCGGGACCGGTTCATCGGCGATCCAATCCATTCCCTTCATTGCGCAACAAGCCAAGTCGCTCACCGTCTTTCAGCGCACCCCCAATTATGCCGTGCCCGCCTGGAATGAAAAAATGGATCCGGCGTACGAACGCGCCATCAAGGATGATTATCCCGCATTTCGGGCGAAGGCCCGCGCTCGGCCGACCGGATTTTATTTTCCGTTCAACATGGAATCGGCTCTCGACGCCACGCCTGAAGAGCGCGAACAGCAATATGACGAAGCCTGGGCGCGCGGTGGGTTGCCGTTTTTGGGCGCTTATGGCGACCTGCTGTTTGAAAAAGACGCCAATGACACCATCGCAAAATTCGCCCGCGCCAAAATCCGCGCCGTCGTCGACGATCCAGCCACGGCGGATTTGTTGTGCCCGGACAACATTTTTGGCTGCAAGCGGTTATGCGTCGATACCGGGTACTTTGAAGTTTACAACCAACCGCACGTCAAACTTGTCGATGTTTCCCAAAACCCGATCGAGCGGTTTACAGAGACCGGACTCGTCGCAAATGGCGTAGAATACAAAGTCGACGCTGCGGTGTTCGCCACCGGGTTCGCGGCGATGACGGGATCATTCGACAAAATCACTATCATTGGACGCCACGGCCAGACTTTGCGGGAGAAATGGCGCGCAGGACCGCGGACCTACCTAGGCCTCTCGACAGTTGGCTTTCCAAATTTTTTCATGATTACAGGCCCCGGCAGCCCGTCAGTTCTGGCCAACATGATCCCCTCGATCGAGCAACATGTGGACTGGATGACTGACTGTATCAGCCACATGCGCGACATTGGCGCCGCGACAATCGAACCGGAACTCAAATTTGAGGATGACTGGGTCGAACATGTAAACGATGTTGCGCAGGTCTCCCTGCGCTCTACGTGCAGCTCCTGGTATGTCGGCGCCAATATTCCGGGCCGCCCCCGGATCTTCATGCCTTATATTGGCGGCTTTCCCATCTACGTGAACAAATGCAACGAGGTTATGACCAACAACCTTGAAGGTTTCACCCTGAAGGACGCCCAAAATAACGACGGCGTTAATTTCGACGTTACCCCGCGCACTCGATGGACCGAGCGTTGGCGCGTCCCGGTGGACATCAACATCATATCACCCGCCACGATTGCCGCAAAACGCGTCCCGGTTGTGTAACCGGAAACCAGCGTGATACTCACCAACACATCAATAACGCTATAGATAGCGCGGATTAACGCGATACGGCTCATTATTTTAACTAACAGTCTATTTTTTCAAACTATTAACAAGTTTTTGAAATGGCTCAAAATAAATTTATTTAGCGCATAAAATACTCATGTTCTCTATTTAAGAGAGTTAATGTTCAATTAAGGCATTGCAACTCATTATCATTATCGGTATTCCTGCTTCCGTATTGCGAATAACTCGCATTCCTACTTAATAGTACTTAAAACCGAAAGGCCGTTTAATGAAGACGATTAATTGGCGCAATGGACTGTTCCTTTGCGGCGGAATGGTTTTGGCGGCGGCGCCGACAGCCGCAGAATCAGGAAAATTTACGCCCAGCCTTACGGGCGCACTTTCCATCGAAATTGAAAGCGACAATGTTTACAAGTCAGATGACCCAACGGCCGAACTGAACGATCTGTACGCTACGATCGAGCCAAGTTTCCGCCTGGGGCTGACCGAAGCGCTCTCCGTCAATATGGGAATGACGCTGGAGCCCGTACAAGACCCCGCGCCCGGCGAGGACCGGGAGTTTGACGACCACGGCATCTATGTCGGTGACATTACGATCAACTACGACACCGATGATTACAGCGTTTATCTGGGTAAATTCACACCCAACTTCGGCATTGCCTGGGACGTCGCGCCCGGCATGTATGGCTCTGATTTAGCCGAAGACTATGAGTTGGCCGAGCGCCTGGGCCTTGGCGGCGCAGTGCGATTCAGTGGCGGCGGCGCCGGAACGCTTCAACTCTCCGCAAGCGCTTTCTTCGCCGATACAAGCTTTTTGAACCAGTCCAAAATCACCGACCGGGGCGACCTCCGAAAATCTGATGGCGGACTCAGCAACACGGAAGACCTGTCCTCCTACGCAGTCGCGCTGGACGGCAACGACATTCCCGACCTCGACGGACTTCACTATCACCTTGGCTTTTCGCATCAGGCGAGCGGCGTCGGCGGTGGATCCGATGAGAACGCCTTTGCTATCGGCGTCGAGTACGCCGTAGGAGTAAGCCCCGACCTGGAAGTCACGCCCATGATCGAATACGCGCGTCTGAACGATGCGGGTGGCGTCTCCGGCGACGACACCGGCTACCTCACCGCTGGCGTCGGCGCGACCTATGGCGCCTGGAACATGGCCATCTCGTATGCCGGTCGCGATAACGACTCCGCGACGTCTGACGACAGCGTGTTTCAGGTTTCCGCCGGATACGCGTTTGAATTTGGTCTTGGTGTCGATGTCGGCTGGCGCAAGGGCGACGAGGGCGGCCAGGACAGTGAAACCGCCGGAATCCTGCTGACATACGGCTACGAATTCTAGGTCTCACGAACACAATACTTTCCCGAAGGAATACCGATGTATCTGAAAAATAGTGTAAAAGCGCTTGCAGTCGCTTGCGCCATCACCTTCGCAGGCGTGCCTGCAACGGCAAAACCAGACGTCTCGGCGGTACTGGAAACTTATACCAATATCGCACACGCGACGTATGAAGATTCTTTAATAACCGCGAAAACCCTGCAAACCGCCGTCCAGGCTCTGTTGGCTCACCCCGACAGCACAACGCTTAAAGCCGCGCGGAACGCCTGGATCGCCGCGCGCGCGCCCTACCAACAATCCGAAGTCTTTCGCTTTGGCAATCCGCTGGTCGATGAGTGGGAAGGCAAAGTCAACGCATGGCCGCTGGATGAAGGGTTAATCGACTATGTCGACGCCTCCCAGTACGGGGTGGATGCGGAAGAGAACAAGTATCGCGGCGTCAACATTATCGCCAACAAGACAATCCGCGTGAGCGGAAGCGATATTGATGTCTCGAACATCAACAAAGCCCTTCTCAGCAATATTTTGCATGAGCTTGGCGGCGTAGAAGCAAATGTCGCCACCGGATACCACGCCATCGAATTTCTACTCTGGGGACAAGATTTGAACGGTAATGGCCCTGGCGCCGGCGCTCGTCCCGCGACAGATTTTGATACGGCGAATTGCACGAACGGTAACTGCGATCGCCGCGCCGCCTACCTGCAGGCGGCCACTGATCTGTTACTGGACGATTTGTCGGACATGGTCGCCCAATGGGCGCCCAATGGCGCCGCCCGGAAGAGTATTCAAGCTGACGGGACTAAAAAAGGCGTCGCGCGGGCCCTGACCGGCATGGGCAGTCTGGCCTATGGCGAACTGGCGGGCGAGCGTATGAAACTTGGGCTGATGTTGCATGACCCCGAAGAAGAACATGATTGCTTCAGCGACAACACGCACAACTCCCACTTTTACGACGCACAAGGCATCCAGAACGTTTATTTAGGCAACTATAAACGCACGGACGGACGGATGGTTTCAGGCCCGAGCCTATCGAGCCTGGTCGCCGCAAAAGACGCTGAACTGGACATGGAAATGCGCGCCCGTCTAACCGCGACCCATACGGCGATGTCGAACATGGTGGCGGTCGCAAAATCCGGCAAAGCCTATGACCAGATGATCGCATCCGGCGATAAGGCCGGGAACCAAACGGTTCAAGCCGTCATCGATTCCCTGACCAGCCTGACCAAATCCGTCGAACGCGTAGTCTCGGCGCTGGATCTGGCGTCAATACAGTTTGAAGGCTCCGATAGCCTGGATAACCCCGGCCCTATCTTTAAGTAATCACGATCCCCGAAACAGCGCCGCACATATTTGGCGGCCTGTTTCGGGCTTTAAAGAAAATTGCTCACAATGAAGCGACTTTTAGTCCAATTTCCCCACGCCCTATTCCCCTTGGCTCTATTTCCCCTGGCCCTGGCGCCGCCTGGCGTCGCCACCGCGACCAGCGCCGCCACAGTCACTGATATAACCGCACCGACCACCGATTTTTCCAAACCAGAAAAATACGAAGCGTTTCCCGGCGGCGCCGCCACGTCGTTTAAACGGATCAACCGGGACTCATTTTCCCATAGCTC
>JAESSL010000420.1 GCA_016764135.1 Alphaproteobacteria bacterium | reverse complement strand
TCCCCGATGTGCCGCCGGAGCACCCGGCCATGGGCGCCATGGTGCTCAATATTTCCGCCAATGTTCTCGGTCTTGGCAACGCGGCGACGCCGTTTGGCATTCGCGCGATGCAGGAGCTGGACTCTCTCAACCCGCAAAAGGGCACGGCCACGAACGCGATGGTCATGTTTCTGGCGATCGACACGTCTTCGGTGACCCTGTTGCCCACCGGCATCATCGCGTTGCGCGCATCCGCCGGATCCGTCGACCCAGCCGGTATATTGCCCACGACGCTGTTCGCCACGATCTGCTCAACCACTGTCGCCATCATCGCGGTGAAGCTTTATCAGCGGTTCACCGCCGCTCCGGAAGCAGGAAACACAGAGGTTGTCGCCGAAAACCAAACAGAGCCTGCGCCCGCCATTCTCACCGACAGCGAAGCCGATTTGTCGCAGGAACCCGACGCCCCCTACCCCACCTGGGTATCCGCCCTGATACTGCTCGGCGTATTCTGTCTGGTGCCACTGACAATAGTGTATGGCCGTATCATCGCCCCCTGGCTGATTCCCGGCCTGCTGGTCGCCATTCTGATCTTCGGAATCCTGCGGAAAGTACGGGTATACGAGGCTTTTGTGGATGGCGCGCGCGACGGATTCAACGTTGCGCTTCGCATTATTCCCTATCTCGTGGCGATTCTGGTGGCGGTGGCGATGTTGCGGGAAAGCGGCGCGCTGGCGCTATTGATAACGCCACTTGGCGCAATTACGGGACAATTCGGCCTGCCGGCGGAAGCCCTGCCCATGGCGATTCTACGCCCGCTGTCGGGCAGTGGCGCCTATGGCATTGTCGCCTCGACCCTTCAGGACCCCGCTATTGGGCCGGACAGTTATGTCGGGTATCTCGTCAGTACGCTGCAAGGGTCAACCGAAACGACGTTTTATGTTCTCGCGGTCTACTTTGGCGCCGTCCAGATACGTCGCATTCGCCATGCGCTCGCGGCGGCGTTAACCGCTGACATTGCCGGAATCGCCGCCGCCGTCTTCATCTGCACATTACTCTACGGCTAGTTTGTACGGCTGAAATAGCTCAGACCTATCGGATTAATTCGACCCCAGACGATGTGTCCGACGGCGCTGTGGTTGCGCGCGCTTCGTCTCGATCACGGGCGCCCTGACACCCAACAGACGCAACGCCTGGACCAACGGCGGACGGCATAATTTGCCATCGTTAATATTTTCCCCACCTTGCTGGCGGAGAATTTTGATTTGCTCGCGCTTTGGTCGCGACAGTCTGAACCGGGTCTTCAACTGCTTGCTGATCATGCTGACATAAACCAGACAGCTTTTATCGGGGGCCGCTTGCGCCGGCGTCCCGATGGTTAACCCAATCGCCAGAACGCCAAGGGCGCCAATTATACAATTTTTTATACAGTTTTTCATATTGATTGCCTTAATTGGTCGGGTGCAGACCGTCCAACGGATGTTCTTTCTCGTCGTACATTATCGCCTCCGTAAAGGGGATCAGGGATCGCCCTGAAAGCAATGCAAATTTCATACCTGAATTTACGGCAAAGAAGCGAAGTTCTGGCTGGCGAGCGCTATTGTTCCTAGCCTATACTGTTTGCAGGGGCGTCCCGGTAAGGGGCTGAGAGTTCGTTGGCTGGTGGATGGTATCCGCTGGCGACACGATGACCCTTTGAACCTGATCCGGGTCATGCCGGCGTAGGGACTGGAAACCAACCAAAGGCGCGTCTGCGTCGGCGGCGTTTCCCCCAACCAGCAGCAACCGGATCTCTCAGACGCAATAGTCCAAGGAGATCCTTACTATGCCTAAAGATAACGAAGAGATCATCATATCAACCGGGCCAATCCCCGGATCGAAGAAAGTCTATAAATCCGGCGGCGCTAACGGCGATTTGCGTGTGCCTTTCCGCGAAGTGAAGCTCGAAGACAGCGCCAACGAAGCGCCGGTTCAGCTTTATGACACCTCCGGCCCCTATGCCGATCCGGACGCCAATATCGACGTAAAGTCGGGATTGCCGCCATTGAGAGACGCTTGGATTCGCGCGCGCGGCGATGTGGAAGAGTACCAAGGCCGCGAAATCAAACTGGTCGACAACAATCGTAAGGAAGGCGAAACCGGACGGTTCCCGGAATTCGCCTCAAAGCGGACCCCGCTTCGGGCGACAAATGGCGGCTGTGTTTCACAGATGGCCTACGCCAGGCGCGGGATCATCACGCAGGAAATGGAATATATCGCCATTCGCGAAAATCTGGGTGATTCCGGTGTCCGCGACGGTGAATCCTTTGGCGCCAACATCCCCGACATCGTTACCCCTGAGTTTGTACGGGACGAAGTCGCCGCAGGCCGCGCCATTATCCCCGCCAACATCAACCACCCGGAAACTGAACCGATGATCATCGGTCGTAATTTTCTGGTGAAGATCAACGCCAATATCGGCAATTCCGCCGTGTCATCCTCGGTCGCGGAAGAAATCGAAAAAATGGTCTGGTCGACCCGCTGGGGCGGCGACACGGTCATGGATCTGTCAACCGGCGACGACATTCACAACACCCGTGAATGGATCATTCGCAACTCGTCCGTTCCCATCGGCACGGTGCCAATCTATCAGGCCCTGGAAAAGGTCAACGGCGTCGCCGAAGACCTGACCTGGGAAGTTTTCCGCGACACCTTGATCGAGCAAGCGGAACAAGGCGTGGATTACTTCACCATCCATGCAGGCGTATTGCTGCGCTACATCCCCATGACCGCCAAGCGCGTGACCGGGATCGTCAGCCGTGGCGGATCCATCATGGCGAAATGGTGCCTTGCACATCATGAGGAAAGCTTCCTCTACACGCATTTTGAAGACATCTGCCAGATCATGAAAACCTACGACGTCGCCTTTTCGCTGGGCGATGGGTTGCGTCCGGGTTCATTGGCCGACGCCAATGACGAAGCGCAGTTCGCTGAGCTGGCGACGTTGGGCGAATTGACCAAAATCGCATGGAAGTACGACGTGCAGGTCATGATCGAAGGCCCGGGCCATGTGCCCATGCAAAAGATCAAAGAGAACATGGAACTTCAACTGGAGATCTGCCACGAAGCGCCATTCTATACGCTTGGGCCACTGACTACTGACACGGCGCCCGGGTATGACCACATCACCAGCGCCATTGGCGCCGCGATGATCGGTTGGTACGGCACGGCGATGCTTTGCTACGTCACGCCAAAGGAACATCTTGGACTGCCCAACCGCAAAGACGTCAAGGATGGCATCATCACTTACAAGATCGCCGCGCACGCCGCCGATTTGGCGAAAGGGCACCCGGGCGCGCGTCTTTGGGACGACGCGGTCAGCCGCGCGCGTTTCGATTTCCGTTGGCGCGATCAGTTCCATCTGGCGATGGACCCGGAAACGGCGGAAGATTTCCACGATCAGACCCTGCCTGCGGAAGGCGCGAAAGTAGCGCATTTCTGCTCCATGTGCGGACCAAAGTTCTGCTCTATGCAGATCACGCAGGAAATCCGCGAATTCGCGGCGAAAGGCATGTTCGACATGTCGGATAAGTTCAAGTCATCCGGTAGTGAAATCTATCAACCTGCTGATAAAGTTAAAGAAGATATCGCGGCGGCAGGCGACGACTAAACACTTTGCGTCACGCTGACAATCAGGGTCGCATCGGAAACGATGCGGCCTTTTTTGTGTGTTGAACGGAAGGACAGGTTATCCGAAACACAGACGACTGAAGGTCAAATCTTGCGCGCGAGAACCTGCAGAGTAGGCGCATTCTTTTTGAAGCGTTTTACAATTTCAAAACCATGGTCGGCGAACAGGCGACGCAGCGCGCGCTCGTTGAACAGCTGCACATGGCGCGGCGGGCTGACCATGTCCCATTGCGCCACGTCAGCGGGCACGGTCGAATGCTCCATGTCT
>JAESSL010000419.1 GCA_016764135.1 Alphaproteobacteria bacterium | reverse complement strand
ATCGCCGATATTGGCCAGATGGTAGAACAGCTCGAGGGAATCGATGAATTTTGTCCCTGCTTCGGCGCCGTCATTCAATTCAAATCCGACCAGCCCGCCATATCCGCCCGAAAGGGCCGCGTCCGCGCGACGTCTGG
Source organism: Alphaproteobacteria bacterium (assembly GCA_016764135.1). Lineage (GTDB taxonomy): Bacteria > Pseudomonadota > Alphaproteobacteria > UBA8366 > JABJJH01. Next base: position 3,358 of record JAESSL010000419.1, on the reverse strand, counting down.
CTTCACCGCTCATGAGGCCTGGGTGGATGGTTTTTGAAACTTTGGGGTGCGCGTTCAGGTATTCCGCAACGGCGGTCGCGTTCTGCGAGTGACGCTCCATCCGCAAGGGCAGGGTTTCCAGTCCTTGTAGAATGAGGAAGGCGTTGTGGGGGCTCAATGTCATGCCCATATCGCGCAACAGCGTGACGCGCGCCTTGAGAATATAGGCGATGGGACCCAACGGTTTAACCGCTTCTGTCCAGATTGCGCCATGGTAGCTCGGGTCTGGCTGGTTCAACATCGGGAAGCGCTCGGCGTTGGCTTCCCAGTCAAATGTACCGGAATCGATGATAATGCCGCCAATGGAATTTCCGTGGCCGCCGATATATTTGGTGCAGGAAGACGCAATAATCGACGCGCCATGTTCAAAGGGGCGGCACAAGCCATGTGCGGCGGTGTTGTCCATGATCAATGGAACGCCCAGTTTATTTCCAATATCCGCAACTTCCCGGATTGGAAAGACTTCCAATTTGGGATTAGGCAGCGTTTCGGCGTAATAGGCTCGTGTTTTGTCGTCGGTTGCATTGGCGAAGTTTTGCGGATCGGAGGGATCCACAAAGCGAACCTCGACACCCATATTCGGCAACGTGTTGGCGAACAAATTCCAGGTGCCGCCGTACAAATCGGTTGAACTGACAATGTTGTCGCCAAGTCCCGCAATGTTCTGGACCGACATGGCCGAGGCGGATTGTCCGGAGGATACGCTCAACGCCGCGACGCCGCCTTCAAGCGCGCTCAGGCGTTGTTCCAACACGTCGTTTGTTGGGTTCATGATCCTGGTGTAGATATTCCCCAGTTCCTTCAATGCGAACAGATTGGAGGCGTGCTCTGCGCTGTCGAACTGGAAGGACGTTGTTTGGTAGATCGGCACGGCGACGGCGTTGGTCGTTGGATCTTTACGATAACCGGCGTGCAGCACAATCGTTTCAGGATGCTTGGACGTCATGATGTTTTCTCCCCATGAAAAACAGAATAAGACGAACACTCGTCGATTTTCGGTTTGGTGGCAATAGAGGAATTCAGCGCAATTTACGGCGGGAACCGTGCAATTTTGCCAGTTTTCATTACATGTCATACTATTCCAGCACGTTACGCCGTAGATTAATAAATTTAACAGAGCGCCTGACCGTATGAATTCCAATACGCCCGCTTTGATGCTGGATACCCTTGGCAAAACTTTTGACCGGCCTGCTGTTGTTGACCTCAGCTTGCGCGTCGCGCCGGGCGAGTTTTATGCGCTGGTGGGACCAAACGGCGCAGGCAAAACGACGACGTTGAAAATGATCGCGGGATTGCTGCGGCCGGATACGGGCGGGATTTCTGTCTATGGGATCGATGCGTTGCAAGACCCATTGGCTGCAAAACGGATTGTCGCCTGGGTCTCTGATGAACCCATGATTTATGAAAAACTAACGCCCTTTGAATATCTGGAATTTGTCGCAGGGCTTTGGGAAATGCCCGCTGCGGTCGCGGAAGAACGCGCACGCGCGCTAATCGATTGTCTTGGGCTGGGCGCTTACGCGCATGAACGCTGTCAGGGGTTTTCCAAAGGGATGCGCCAGAAAGTGGCGTTGGCGGGCGCGCTTGTCCACGACCCGAAGTTGATCATCCTCGATGAGCCGTTGACGGGACTGGACGCAGCCTCGGCGCGGCGCGTGAAAGACGTATTTCTGAAAGACTGCGTGATGGGGCGGCGGTCGTCATGACAACGCATATACTCGATGTTGCTGAGCGCATGGCGGAACGGATTGGCGTCATTGCCGAGGGGCGGCTTATCGCTGAAGGTAATTTGGCTGAATTACGACGTCAGGCGGGCATGGGCGATCGGAGCCTGGAAGATGTGTTTCTGGAGTTGGTGGCGGGCGCTGAGCCGGCGCCAGTTTTGTAAGGCATGGCGTTGACGGGAACCGGCGCTACGGCGTGGCTTGTTCGTCATGAACTCAGGCTGGCTTGGCGCGACTGGTGGTTCATGATGACAGCGGGCCGCCCACGTCGGGCCATTGTGGTCGCCATCGCCGCCATTGCCGTTATTGTCCTGGCGCATGGCCTGGCCTACGCCATCCTTGCGCCGCATACGCCCCTGAAAGGGATGCCGGATAAAGCAGTGTTGGCGGTGATTACCGGAAGTGTCTTTCTGTCCTGGACGTTAATGTTGTCTCAAGCCATGGAGACGGTGACGCGGGTGTTTTATTCGCGTGACGACATGGCGTTGATTTTAACGTCGCCGATGCCGCACCGTCGTATATTTGCGGTTCGGATCGGCGCCATCGCGTTGTCCACGGCGCTGCTCGCGATGTTGTTGTTCGGGCCGTTTGTGAATGTCTTGGCGGTTCTGGATGGGCCGCATTGGTTGGCGTCCTACGGCGTGTTGGCGAGTATGGGCGCGTTGTCGGCCGCCTTAGCGGTGATGATGACGGTGGGATTGTTTGGCGCCTTTGGTCCGAGGCGGACAAGAATTGTCGCACAGGTCGCCGCAGCGATTGTGGGCGCGGCCTTTGTGATCGGGGTTCAGGCGGCGGCTATTTTGTCGATTGGCGAAATTTCTCGCCTGTCCGTACTCACCTCCGAGCGATTTCTGAACTTTGCGCCTGAGGTATCAAGTCTCGTCTGGCTTCCCGCATACGCGGCTATGGGCGGCGGTCTGGAGCTGCTGGTTGTTCTCCTCGTTAGTCTTGGTTTACTGGGCGTGGTCATTCGCCGGTTTGCCGGACGGTTTGGCGACCATGTCGCCGCTGCATCCGGGGTTGGGATGGAGGGCGGTAAAGGCGCGACCGTCGTGCAGGGTGGGCGTCTGTGGCGCCAGTGTGGAAGCGTCTCGGCGACGTTGCGCCGAAAGGAGTGGGTCTTGCTTCTGCGCGACCCGTGGCTGGCCTCCCAGACTTTGATGCAGATCTTGTACCTGCTCCCGCCCGCATTGTTGTTGTGGTTGAACTACGGCGATGACGTTGGCGCCTTGTTGATCGTGGTACCGATTATCGTGATGGCGGCGGGCCAACTGGCGGGCGGATTGGCGTGGTTGGCGGTGTCGGGGGAGGATGCGCCCGAATTAATCGCAAGCGCGCCTGTGTCAACGCGCCGGGTGCTGATAGCTAAAATTGAGGCCGTGCTCGGCGCCGTCGCCTTGGTTGTAACGCCACTACTACTAGCTCTGGCGTTGGCGGCGCCCGCCTTGGCGATTGCGACGTCGTTAGGCGTTGTGGTGTCGGCCTCTTCGGCGACATTGGTGCAAATATGGTTTCGCGCGCAGGCGGACCGGCGCGCCTTTGGACGCCGTCACGTCTCATCACGGATTGCGACCTACGCCGAAGCCTTGTCGTCT
>JAESSL010000418.1 GCA_016764135.1 Alphaproteobacteria bacterium | reverse complement strand
TTCACCAATCTTGAGTTTCTTAAGGAAGGATCTGACATCAAGGGCCGCGTGGCGCCGGGCGCGCTGGGATACACTTTCGCCGAAGGGTTGTTGGTGCAATCGACCATGCAGCATACGGGGTTCGCCTTTCTCCATATGGAGATGGAGATCAAGGGGCCGCTCCTGTCCGGCGACACCATCCATGTTGAATGTGAAGTCATCGAATCCCGGCGCAGTAAAAGCCGGCCGGGGCGGGGGCTGGTCCGCACGCGCAATGAGGTCAAAAATCAACGCGGCGAAATCGTCTGCGTATACACGCCGCTGCGGATGATCAAAGCGCGCAGCGACAAACCGGAGGCGTAAAACGATGGCCCTGCCACTGGATTCGGGATTGAAAATTGGCGTTCAAACCATTCACCGGCGCACGGAGCCCGCGACCGGCGTGTGGGAGCCACGGATCGATGAGCTGATTGAAGTTGTCGAACTGGTGGACCGGTGCGGATATGATTCGCTCTGGATGGGCGATCATGTGTCCTTTCCCATTCCCATGATGGACCCTTTGTTGATGATCGCGCAGGCGGCGGTCGTCAGTCGCCGGCTAACCTTTGGCACGGGCGTTTATCTGTTGCCGCTGCGCCATCCTGCACCGGTGGCGAAACAGGTGTCGACGCTGGATCATCTGACCGAGGGGCGGTTTATCTTCGGCGTTGGCGTCGGCGGCGAATTCCCCAAGGAATACGAGCTCTGCGGCGTGCCAATCACCGAACGCGGGGCGCGATTGAGCGAGGGCATGAAGGTATTGCGTAAGCTGTGGTCGGGCGAGGCGGTGTCTCATGACAGCTCGTATTATAAATTCGACGATATCCCGATGCAGCCGCCCGCCCGTCAGGCTGGTGGGCCGCCCATCTGGGTTGGTGGTCGCTCAGACGCCGCTTTGCGTCGCGCCGGGCGATTGGCGGATGGTTATGTATCCTATGTGGTGACGCCGGACATGTTCGCCGATTCGTTGGTGAAAATTGAAACTGCGGCGCAGACGGTGGGGCGCAACATCGACTCCTACGGGACCGGGCATTTGCTGTTTATGCGTATCGACGACACCTACGAACAGGCGTTGGACGCGGCGACCGAAACATTGAGCACGCGTTACGCGATGGATTTTCGCAAGGCGGCGCAGCGGTACGCGGCGCTGGGAACGCCCGCGCAGGTGGCGGAGAAAATACGGGAATTCCACGCGGCGGGCGTCCGGCATATTATGCTGGATCTGCTTGGGCCATACGACGAGCGCAACGCCCAGATTGAGCGGTTTGCGGCGGAAGCGTTGCCGTTGCTGGATGATTTGAGGAATGGTTGATATGTCGAATGGCGCATTGGAGGTCAAACCCATTTCCGGCGCTCTGGGCGCGGAAGTCTCTGGTCTGGATTTGTCACAGGATCTCGATCCGGGCCTTGTCGATCAACTGAAAGACGCCTTTCACGAACATCTCGTTCTATTTTTTCGGGATCAGGATATTTCATCGGCGCGATTTTTGACCTTCACCGGATTATTTGGCGATGTGATGCCCTATCCGATGGTGCAGGGGCTGGACGATTATCCGGATATTGTCCCGGTTCTGAAGCTAGCGCATGAAACCAAGAATTTTGGCGGTATCTGGCACACGGACACCTCGTATCTGGAGTACCCGCCGATGGCCTCCATCCTGATTGCGCGCGAATTACCGCCGATTGGCGGAGACACGATCTGGTCGAATATGTATCTCGCCTACGAAACCCTGTCGGATGGCATGAAGCGGATGCTGGACGGCATGACTGCGGTAAACAGCTCGGCCAAGGGCGCCGCGGCGCGCTCCCGCGACGACCGGCGCAAAACAGCGGCGAAAAATGATTTTGGCGAAACGCCGGAAGCCGTGCATCCGGTCGTGCGCATCCATCCCGAGACCGGGCGAAAGGCGCTATACGTTAATTTTGGGCATACGACCCGGTTCAGTAATATGACCGAGGCGGAAAGCGCGCCGATCCTGAATTATCTGTTCGAACACCAGACCCGGCCGGAATTCACCTGTCGACTGACCTGGCGCCCGGCCACGATTGCGTTCTGGGATAACCGCGCGACACAACATTTTCCGTTGAATGATTATCACGGGCATAAACGACTGCTGCACCGCATCACCCTGGCGGGCGACCGGCCGGTCTAGTCTGTAGGACGGGCGGGCCCGGTCTTGGTCCGATGAGGCAGGTCGCCGGCGATCCGGCGATGGCTCGCCTTGCGCGACAATAGATTGCCCAATGCCGTAAATTCCGAACCTGCGGATGATGTGCGATTGCGTCACTCGCCAGCGAGCCAACCTCGATCCGAGGGTACGGTGTCGAAGATTTGGGCGTCTTCTGGAAACACGACCCATGGCTGCGCGCTTCGGGTAAAGACGTGATGGGTCGGCTTTAACCAGCTTGTGTCGTCCAGCGTTCCCGGTTTGAGGCTTAGATGGGTCGCTGTTTTGCTGGCATGGTGATGGATTCTTGCGCCGCAGTTCGGGCAAAACGAATTTGTGAAAACCTGACCGCTATCGGCTTGTCTCGTAAAGTTTTTCAGGCGGCCGGCGGTTATTTTAAAATCTTTGGCGTGGATGCGCATGGCCAACCCGAAAGCGCTGCCTGACTGAGATTGGCATATCGTGCAATGACACGCGTAAATGACAATCGGCTCGCCAGTGATCACATATCGGATTGCGCCACATTCGCAACCACCGTGGTAAGGTTGAGACATTTCAACTCTCGCATGATTAAGAATGTAGGGCGCTTGCTATCACAAATTCCGATTTTCCGAAAAACCGCTAAACAGTGCGTCGCAGCCAGCGGGATGACCCGCGGGATAAATAGGGCCAGAGCCCCGTCTGGCCGCGTCAGTTTTTTGTCGCGTGATCCTGAATGCCTGCGCTCATGCCGCCATCAACGGGCAGGGCGGCGCCGGTAATCATGGACGCGTCGCTGGAGGCCAGAAACAACGCGGCGTTGGCGATGTCCCGCGCGGTCGCCATACGGCCCAGTGGGATTGTCTGACCGGATTTTATGACGGTCTCATCTTTTCGGTCTTTGTCCCAACTATCCGGCATGAAGCCCCGGATCATCGGCGTATCGGTCGCCACGGGACAGACGGCGTTGACGCGAACATTGGACGCCGCCAGTTCCAGCGACAAGCCCTTCATCAACCCGATGATTCCATGTTTGGCGGCGGTGTAGGGGGTCAGGTTTGGCCGCGCGCTGATCCCCTGAAGGCTGGAGGTGTAGACAATTGCGGCGCCGCCTTCCAACGAGGGCGCGCTTTCTTTCAACGCGGGCAAGGCGGCCTGGGTCATGCGAAATGGGCCAATCAGATTGACGCTGATGATCCGCTCCAGCTCGTCATCCTCGACGTTTTCAAAGCGACCGCCAGAGCCGATTCCAGCGTTGTTGTAGAGAATGTCCAACCGACCAAACGTCGATAACGCAAGCGCAACGGCGCTTTCATTATCGGCGCGGCTGGTGTGGTCGACATGGGCGTATACGCAGTTCGCACCCAGTTCTTCGGCGATGGGC
>JAESSL010000417.1 GCA_016764135.1 Alphaproteobacteria bacterium | reverse complement strand
GACGCCCTCGCGACGAGTTGAACGCCATCAGCATTTGGCCCGACATTGACGCCGCCAAGGCCGCCGGGCCGGACCTGTTTACCGGCGTCGACGGGGTGTTGTCCTGCGCCTCCGATATCATGACGCCCACCCTTCGGCCAAAATCGCCCGAACCGCCGCATCGTCAGGGTAATTATGCGTTTCGGTGGTTCGAAACATCGCCAGAGCATTGGGACGAGTTTCTGGATTTATGTGAAGCCGCCTGGCCGGGATTCGAATCCTCCTATGATTCCCAGATTATCGGCCTGTGGCGCTTTCTGAACGATAACGGAGATTTGCGCCGAACCTTGTTGATGACGCGGCGCCCCAATCTGGCCGTTTGGGAGCGATCCAAAATTCCTCAGGGCGAAGCCGAAACCGAAGTGCGGCGCAAACCCAGCCGTCGATACGATTTATGTGAATCAACTTCCGTATTCACCACAACATTGCTGAATGCGGAAGACAGCGAGGATTCTGTGCGATGGGCGTAGCCCCTACTTTTGACGATATTGAAGCCGCCGCCGAGCGTATCAAATCCAGAGTTCGGCGCACCCCGTGCCTGCGCGCGCGCTTTATCCACACGCCCGCCTATGACGGCGATCTGATGCTCAAGCTTGAATGCCTGCAGGTCACAGGCTCGTTCAAATCCCGCGGCGCCAATAACGCTGTTCTGTCATTAGACGACGCAGCCGTGAAACGTGGAATCATCACCGCGTCCGGCGGCAATCACGGGCTGGCGGTCGCCTATGCAGGACGCGCATCCGATACCAGGGCCGTCGTCTATCTTCCGGAAAACGCACCCGCCTCAAAAGCCGAAAAGCTCCGTAAATGGGGCGCCGAAGTCATCATCGAAGGCGCGGTCTGGGACGATTCCAACAACGCGGCGCTGGCGCGAGCGGAGCGCGACGGGTTGACGTATATCCATCCCTTCAGCGACCCCGCCGTTATCGCGGGACAAGGCACCGTTGGGCGCGAAATGATGAAGCAGTCCAGCAATATCGACTATTTGTTCGTCGCCATTGGCGGCGGCGGTCTGATTTCCGGCGTCGCCCTTGCGGCCAAGGCGATGAAACCGGAGATCAAGATCATTGGCGTGGAGCCCATTGGCGCGCCAACCTTGCGCGAAAGCCGCGCCGCCGGATCACTCGTCACATTGGACGCAATCAACACCGAGGCGGGCACGCTGGCGCCACGTCGCAGCGCGCAATTAAATCTGGACATCATCGAGCAATATGTCGATGACATCGTTCTCGCCAGCGACGACGAGATGCGCGACGCCGCACGGTGGCTATGGTTTGAAATGGGCGTCGCCGCCGAGTTGTCCGGCGCTGCTGCGTTGGCCGCGATACAGGCGCGCAAAACGACAATCCCGACAGGCGCCGTCGCCGGCGCAATTATCTGCGGCGCTGGCGTGGATGGCGCCGTCTAATTTTACGTTTGGAGACTTCGATTGAGCGATAAACCCCGCGCCGTTGTGTTGTTGAGCGGCGGACTGGATTCCACGACATGCTGCGCTATCGCGCTGGATCAAGGTTATTCCCTAAGCGCGCTTACGGTCACCTATGGCCAACGCCATAACATGGAAATAGACGCCGCACGCAAAGTCGCCGCCCATTTCGCCATTACCGACCATGTGGTGACGGAAATTGACTTACGCGCCTTCGGCGGCTCCGCTCTGACCAGCGACATCGCCGTGCCGAAACACGACAACGCGGCCGATATCGGCGATGGCATCCCCGTAACCTATGTGCCCGCGCGCAACACGATCTTCCTGTCCTTCGCCCTGGCATTCGCCGAAACCCGCAACGCCGACGCGATCTTTATTGGCGTCAATGCACTGGATTATTCCGGTTATCCGGATTGCCGTCCGGAATACATCGCCGCCTTTCAAACCATGGCCAACCTGGCGACCAAATCAGGGGTTGAGGGCGCGGACGCGCTCATCATCCACACGCCGCTGATCGACCGGACCAAGGCGCAGATCATCCAGACCGGGCTTGGGCTTGGCGTGGATTACGCCATGACCACCAGCTGCTATGACCCCGCCGACAATGGCGCGGCCTGTGGCCATTGCGACGCCTGCCTGTTGCGACTCAAGGGGTTCAAAGACGCCGGGCTAAACGACCCGGCGCGCTATGTGGGGTGACATCAAGAAACCTCAGGGCTAATCTTATGGATCGTTGTGACCGCACCGCCTCAAGGAGGTCTTCATGTCGAAAGCGCCGATTCCCGCCAAAATGGCCCATATTGTTCTCCGCACCGCTGACGTGTCGCGGTTGGTTGACTGGTACCAGACCGTTCTTGGATGCGACATCGTCTATCAGGAACCGCCGCCCCGCGGGATCGTATTTTTGAGCTTCGACGAAGAGCATCACCGCGTCGCCATTGTCGGGCACGCCAATGATTCCAAACCTGACCCGGGCGGCGCCGGCATGGTTCATTTCGCGTATTCATACGCCTCTATCGATGATTTGCTGACGACCTATGTCCGTATCGAAGAGGCGGGCGTCAAACCTATTCGCTGCGTCAACCACCGCATGTCCACGTCGTTCTATTATGTCGACCCGGATGGCAATGGCGTAGAATTGTTCACCGACAATCCCGGCACGGAGGCGGAACTCAAATCCGCCTTTACGCTGGAAACCGTCAATTTCGATGTCGACGATATGCTCCAGCGATGGCGCGCCGGCGCGACTCCCGAAGAGTTGGCCGCGCCACAGTAACGCCCACACGATCAGGAACCGGACCAAAACCTATGCCGTCATTGGATGAATTCGCCAACGCCAAGCTGGCGTCCCTGGAGCAACGCCAGTTGCGCCGCACGCTTGTAGAAACCGACCGCCGCGACGGCGCTGTCGCTTATCGCGACGGACGGCGCATGATTTCGTTTTCCTGCAACGACTATCTGAACCTGTCGCACCACCCGGACGTTATCCGCGCCGCATCGGAGGCCAATGAACGCTACGGCGTCGGCTCTGGCGGGTCTCGACTGGTGACGGGCAATCACCCCCTGTTTCGCGAGTTGGAAACCCGATTGGCGAAACTGAAGGGCGCCGACGACGCCTGTGTCTTTGGCTCCGGTTATCTGGCCAATATGGGCATCATCCCAACGCTGATTGGCCCGGAAGATATGATTTTGGCCGATGAATTGAGCCATGCCTGCATCCTGTCCGGCGGCGTCATCAGCAAAGCCCGGCTACTGATTTTTCGGCACAACGATCTGGACCACCTGGACGCGCTTTTAGCCGAGCATCGCGAAAACCACCCCCGCGCCCTGATCGTCACCGATGGCGTCTTTTCAATGGATGGCGATCTGGCGCCGGTGCCCGCCATGGCCGATCTCGCGGACCGCTATGACGCCTGGTTGATGACCGACGACGCCCATGGCATCGGCGTGCTGGGCGGCGGACACGGCAGCACCCACGCAATGGGCGCCGACGGACGCGTACCGTTGCAAATGGGCACGCTATCCAAAGCGATCGGGTGTTATGGCGGTTATCTCTGCGCCGCCCAACCGGTCATCGACCTGATGCGCACGCGCTCGCGCACGTTTATCTATTCCACCGGACTGCAACCTTCCGCCGCCGCCGCCGCGCTCAAGGCGCTGGATCTGATTGAAGCCGACCCGGCATTCGCCGCCGCACCGATGGCCAAGGCCGCGTTATTCTGTAGCCTGACGGGGCTGCCCGCACCGGAAAGCACGATTGTGCCGATTTTACTGGGCGACCCAATGCGCACGCTCGCAGCCTCGACAATGCTCGCGGAGGAAGGCTATATCGTCACCGCGATCCGCCCGCCCACCGTGCCAGAAGGTACGGCGCGGCTGCGTTTCACCTTCACCGCCGGGCATGACGATGCTGATATTCGCCGGTTGGCGGACATCGTTACAACCCGCATTCTGACTTAAGGGCCGCGCTCATGTCCGCCTGGTTCATCACCGCCACCGGCACCGATATCGGCAAGACCGTGCTGACCACCACCCTCTGCCGTCAATTGACCGCGCGCGGCCATGCGGTACGCGCGCTAAAACCCATTCTCAGCGGCTATTCGTCTGACGAAAAGGACGACAGCGACAGCGGTCGTATTTTGCGCAGCCTCGGCGTTGCGCCCAGCAATGAGGCCGTCGCCAGTATTACGCCCTGGCGTTTCGCCGCGCCGCTATCACCGGATATGGCGGCGGCGCGCGAGGACCGAAGGATTGATTTTTGCGGCGCTTGTCGATTTTTGCGCGCCCGGCGACGAGGATATACTTTTGATCGAAGGCGTCGGCGGCGCCATGGTGCCCCTGACCGAGCGCGAAACCGTGCTGGACTGGATCATCGCGTTAAAAACGCCCACTCTCGTCGTGGCTGGCAGTTATCTGGGCGCCATCAGTCATACGCTGACAACGGTGGCGGCCATGCGCGACCGCGGCGCCGCCATCGGCGCCATCGTAGTGAGCGAGTCGCTGGAAAATCCGGTTCCGCTCCACGAGACCATCGAAACCATGCAACGCTTTTTAGGATCAATTCCGGTTTTCGCCATGCAACGCACAGAGACGCCTGTCATCGATGAAAAATTGATCTCTATAATGACCTCAATATAATGACCTCAATGAAAAAAACGGACACAGACAAAGGATAGCCTCATGCCGGAAGGATCAAACAGCGCGCCGGGTTTCGCCAAACACCCAAATTATACGCTGGATAAAAACGCCGCCGGAAAGCGCATCTGCGTCACGTTCAACGACGTGGTTATCGCTGATAGCGAACGCGTGCTTGTGCTGACTGAAATGGGGCAAGGCCCGGTCTATTATTTTCCCCAGGACGATGTTGCGATGGACCGCCTGACCCGCACGGATAATGACAGTTTCTGCGGGTTCAAAGGCAAGGCGTCCTATTGGTCGGTCACGGTCGGCGAGCAGGTGGCGGAAAACGCGGTCTGGAGTTATGAGACGCCCTTCGACGAGTTCACAGACTTTACAGAATATCTGGCGTTTTACTGGGACCGGATGGACAGCTGGCAAGAAGACGGCGTGACCGTAGACAACGCCTCTTAATATCCGGCCCCGTAAAACCTGATTCAGAGAATTTCAGTCGCGGCCGCACCGCGACCGGCCAAAACACCTGTTCGAGATCAGGTGAGTTCCGCACGCACCATATCAGCGCCCGCGACCATGGATTGCAGTTTTCCATAGGCCACGTCGCGCGGCAGATATTTCATGCCGCAATCCGGCGCGACCACAAGCCGGTCCGGCGAGATATGCTTCAAGGCGCCGCGCAGCCGTTCGGCGATCAGTTCCGGCGTTTCCACCGTTTGGTCGCCAAGGTCCAGCACGCCAAACATAATGGATTTACTGGGCAGACGCTCCAGAATGGCGGGGTCGAGATGGGGTTGCGCCGCTTCGATGGAAATCGCCGTCGCGCTGCACGCATCCAGCTGCGGCAAAAACGAATAACCCTCCGGCTTGTCCTTCACCACATAGGCGTAGCCAAAGCACAGATGGACGATGGTCGGTCCTTCAATTCCATCCAGCGCCCGGTCAATGGCGCCAACGCCATATTTTTCGGCCTCTTCCGGATTGGCCTGCATATAAGGCTCGTCGATCTGCACCACATCGGCGCCGGCGGCCTTCATGTCCCGCAGCTCCGCGTTCACCGCATCGGCGTAGGCGTCAATCAGCGCCTGCGTGTCGTTGTAATGTTCGTCCAACGCCAGCTTGGCCATGGTGAAGGCGCCGGGAATGGTGATCTTGATTTTCTTGTCCGTATGCGCGCGCATGAATTCCACATCGCGCACCTGCACCGGCGTCTTGCGGCGGATCGGGCCGACAACGCGTGGCACCGGGGTCAGTTTTCCCCGACGGTTGGGGACCATGCCGGGCTCATCGATGTCGATGCCCTCCAGCGCATTGGCGAAGCGGTTGAAATAGCTCTCCCGGCGCGCCTCGCCGTCGCTGACGATATCGATCCCGGCGCGCTCCTGATCGTGCAACGCTGTCAGGGTAGCGTCGTCCTGCGCCTCTTCCAGCAATTCGCCCGATATCCGCCAGGCTTTTTCCAGACGCACCCGCGGCGGCGATTCGCTCAGCAGAGTTTCCTTATCGACAAGCCAGCTTGGTTGCGGGTAACTGCCGACCAAAGTCGTTGGTAAAATTTTACCGAACATCGTTTTCTCCCTCGTTCTGTTTTTTTGCGCTTCCCCAATTTTATTGGGGCCGCATGTCATTAAGCGACCAGTTATAGTCATTTTCGATGGATGTCACGGCGCGCTCCGCGTCCAGATTATCCAACGCATCCGTGAGCGCTGGCGCCGCGTATTTTCTCAAATGCCGCAAAACCCCCGCCGCATCCCCGCCAAAATCTTCGACAAACCAAGCATATATGCTGGACAAAACGAGCGTATCGTCCGTGACCGTCGCGCCCCGCGCGCTATTGACGAATGCGCGCGCCGCCCTGTCAAGCAGGGCCGGCGTGTTGATCGCCGTAAACGCCTGTTGCTGAAGGTCAGGGCACCCGATAGCAGCGCAATTCAGGGCGTAGTGCAGCCGTGGATCGCGCCAGATCGGACGCAATATCCGGTGTTCGATATCATTGAGGCTCAACGAGACCGTCTCCACAACAATCAACGCCTTGCCCCATGGCCCCTTGGAAAACCAACCCGGCGAAATATTGATATCTCGAATCGAGGCGACCGGGTAGTGGTCCAACACCGCATTCACCGTCAGGGCGTTATACAAATTGATCCAATAGGCCAATTGCGCCGCCCGACGTAAGGTGGAGACCGGCGTCGTCGACAATTGCTTCAGATATTCCCGGAGCGATTGCCGGTCGGCGGTCGACACCGCAGCATAGGCGACCTGATTCACGCCATCGTCGCCCCCCTGATCATATCCCCGCCGAACATACTGGCGTAAAAACTCATCCCAGATTGAATGATCGACCGTTATGCGGGATTCCGCATCGTGAGTTTCCCAAACCGGCCACAAACCCGCCTTTGGCGCAAAGAGCGATTCAAGCGACCCGAACGCTGCGAGCGAAAAGAACATGGCGCCAATAAAAAAGCGGCGAAGATAAACTGGCATGACGCGCGATCCTTTCCATTGGCTGTTTTAAAACCGGCTCACGAGCTTACACGCTATGGCCGGGAGCGTCATCGCACGGTACTGTTATTCAAATCATTCAACAGAAGAGAGAAATGCGCCATGATTGTCGAACAAATATGGACGGGCAACGCCTACCGAAATTTTAACTATCTGGTCGTGTGTCCAGAAACCGGAGAGGCCATGGCCATTGACCCGCTGGACCACGAAAAATGCCTGGCGAAGGCGCGCGAGATGGGCTGGACGATCACCCAAATTCTGAACACTCATGAGCATGGCGATCATATTGGCGGCAATGCAGATGTCGTAGCGGCCACCGGCGCGCGGATCATCGCGCACAAAAACGCCAAAGATAAAATCCCCGATATGGCGCAAGGCCTGAGCGCGGGCGACGTCATCAAGGTCGGAACGTCGGTAGAGCTGGAAGCGCTCGACACCCCCGGCCACACCATGAGCCATGTCTGCCTGCTGTCGCGCACGGACCAACCCGCCCTGTTCTGCGGCGACACCCTGTTCAACGCCGGCGCCGGCAATTGCCACAATGGCGGCCACCCGAACGAACTCTACGACACCTTTTCCAGCCAATTGGGAAAACTGTCCAACAATACGCGGATCTATCCCGGCCATGATTACATCGCCGGCAATCTCGGCTTTACCCTCGACCGGGAGCCCGACAATGCGCGCGCGCAGGCGCTGCTCAAGGATATCGAAGGTCAGGATGAGAATAACGCACTGGTCTCGACCATCGGACTGGAAAAAGAGATCAACACATTTTTCCGGCTACAAAACCCCACCGTCATCGCGCGACTGCGGGAAGAATTCTCCGATTTGCCGGAACATCCCGACGAAAAAACCGTCTTCGTCAAACTTCGGGAACTGCGAAACAGTTGGTAGATTCCGTTCGGCTAACTCTGGCGGAAGGGCGCGACCTCGCCCTTCGGGGGCTCGTGCGCTCCGGCGTTTCGCCGGAAAACGCGGGCTCCATCGCCGATGTGATGGTGACCGCCGAACGCGATTCGTGCCAGTCGCATGGCCTGTTCCGGATGCCGGGATTTTGCGGCTGCGTCCTGAGCGGCAGAGTGGACGGCGCCGCAACGCCGGAGGTCATAGACGCAGCGCCCGGCGCGGTTCGCGTGGATGCGAAACGAGGCTTCGCCGCTCCCGCTATCGCTGCGGGCATGCCTTTATTGATTGAAAAAGCGCACGCACAGGGAATCGCCGCGATGGCGATCACGCGCTCCTATCATTTCTCCACCCTGTGGTGCGATGTGGAGCATCTGGCCGAACAGGGTCTGGCGGGCTTCGCCTTCGTGAATTCCCGCGCCTTCGTCGCCCATTCCGGCGGCATGCGG
>JAESSL010000416.1 GCA_016764135.1 Alphaproteobacteria bacterium | reverse complement strand
GCGCGCAGGCCATTGAACCAGCAAGATCACATCCCAGTCATAGGCAATGTCGCCTACAAGGGTTTCCGTGGCGCGCAGAACCTGCTGGATTACGTCGGTTGGCGCGAGACGCTCGTCCTGATGGCGATGTTGGTCGCATTGGTGCCATTGCTGACGATCGGGCTGCGCGTCAAGGCGCCGAACGCCAGCGCGGGCATGGAACAATCGTTGGGCGATGCGTTGGGGGAGGCGCGGAATCACAAGGGTTATTTGTTGTTGATGGCGGGCTTCTTCGTTTGCGGGTTTCACGTGACCTTTATTGGTACGCATTTTCCGGCCTATCTGGCGGACAATAACGTTTCACCCTCCATCGCATCCTATGCGTTGGGCGTGATTGGGCTCTTTAATATAATCGGTGCCTACGCGTTTGGGGCGCTCGGCGATAGATTCCGCAAAAAGAGCGTGCTGACGTTGATCTATCTGCTTCGCGCAATTTTGATGACCATCATGCTGTTGACCCCGATCAACGATGTGACGGCGCTGATCTTTGGGGCCTCAATGGGCTTGTTGTGGCTGGGCACCGTGCCGCTGACCAGCAGTATTGTCGCGCAGGTTTTCGGCACTCGTCATTTTTCACTGTTGTTTGGTCTGGTGTTCATGAGCCACCAGATTGGCGGGTTCAGCGGCGCCTGGCTGGGTGGATACATATACGATGCGACCGGGTCGTATGATCTGATGTGGATGGTGTCCGTTGCGCTTGGCGTCGTGGCGGCGGGGCTGCATTGGCCTATTGACGACCGACCGCTCGCGCGCATGCAAACCAGCGCTCAAAATTAATCCCGACGTTAGATCAGTTCCGGCGTCGGCGCTTTATGTTGCGTCGGGCGGCCAGATTAATTTTTCATCGGGAAAGGTGACGGTTGCCGTTGTGCCGACGCCAATTTCACTTGTCAGCAGGAAGGTCGCACTGCTTTCTTCCGCTAGAGATTGAACAATCGTCAAGCCGAGCCCAAGGCCTTCCTGACCACCCA
Source organism: Alphaproteobacteria bacterium (assembly GCA_016764135.1). GTDB lineage: Bacteria > Pseudomonadota > Alphaproteobacteria > UBA8366 > JABJJH01. Next base: position 4,706 of record JAESSL010000416.1, on the reverse strand, counting down.
GATAGCTACTGGATCCGCGTCCGAACTTTTGCAGGATGCCAGGCAAATCCGCCTCGGATATACCATCGCCAGTGTCTTCGATGTAAATAATCAATTCCTTTTCAGGCGTTGTTTTGGCGTATATGCGAACGTCTCCGTCGGCTTTGTTGTACTTGATGGCGTTGCCAATCAGATTAATGAAAATTTGTTGAAACTTGGTGGGATCGGCGATCACCATCGGTATTTTCTCAGGAATTTCGATCGTCATCGATACATTCGTCTGGTCCGCTTGCATGGCCAGCATCGTGCCGCAATTGCGCAACGCCTGTTCTACATTGATGTTGATTTCTTCGACGGATTGCGCGCCGGATTCAATTCGGGACACATCGAGGACCTGCTCGATCAGATGGAGTAAATGGATACTGGAGGCGTGAATGTTCTCGGCGTAATCGCTGTAGAAATCATGTCCGAGCGGACCAAACGCTTTTGTTTGCATAAGATCCGAGAACCCGATGATCGCGTTCAGTGGGGTTCTGAATTCGTGGCTCAAATTCGCCAGGACATGCGATTTCGCCAGATCCGAACGTTCAGCCCGTTCTCTCGCAGTTGAAATTTCCCGTGTTCGCTCCTCAAACTGCGCCGCCAGCGTCGCGCGCGCTTCAAGAAGGTCAAACTCCATATTGTCGGTGATTTGAATAACCGCGCCCCATACGTTTTCACGTAGTTCATGGGGATGCACCTTGACGCTTCGATTTAGAATCGTGGAGCTGTCAGCTTGATCGTCAAACGAGAAGCATTGTAGTTTTGTGGTAATGCCAATGGAGATTATTTCCCGGGATTCGATTGCGTGAACAATATCCTGACGGAGCGAGCTCTCGGCGCTGTTGGGAAAAACATCATCGAAGCACGCGCCTTTGGCGTCCTCGAGCGCGACGCCCGACTCCTTGGACACCCAGCTATTCCAGTGAAGGATACGGTAATCGCCGTCGATCAGAATCAGGCCTGATTCGAACGTGTCGAAAACATTTACAAGACAGGACGTTTCGAGTCCGGGAATGGACATGTTGATCCTTTTACCGGCTAATGTTGATCAACTTTCTACGACATTCTCTCGATATATTTATCAATCAGAAAGATGAAAGACTGCAACGCAATAACATTTATAACGAGTATAAGGTAACCGGGAATTTGAACATCCTCAACGACAAAATCGACATGTACAAACATGATAACCGTGTGTTTTCGAATGTCCTCATCACCAAAATGTTCATTAAAGTCTAACTTGGAGAATGTCGGAATTTCGCTGGAGATCGTCACGCGCAACTCATTGCTGAGACTCCCCAGGAAGGCGTTCAGCAGGATATTGCCGACTTCCACGAGGGTTTCCTCCTCGTAATCGAGGATTTCTTCTGCGGGGACGTCATCGCCGAGGATGAGGGTAATCAGTTCCAGGCTATTTTTCGCGGGTAGTATCAGGAAAGATTTACCTTCGATGGGACCGTTAAAGTCCTGGCATATCGTCGCCATGTCGCCGTCAATTCGGTCCCGTAGATTTGTTTGCGCCATCTCGAATTCCATTATTTCGACCTTGGGCACAGACAGCGTAATCTCATGACCGATCATTTCATTCAACGCGTTTGCGGATCGGTTGATCGACAGGCTTACCAGCTCCGTCAAGGCGTCGAATGTCAGCTCGGGTATATCAATCATGGCGAGGCGCTACAGCAGGTTAAGAAGTTTATCTTTGTTGATGGGCTTTTCAATAAAGCTGCTGTCCAGCGCATCGGCGCGCGCCTTAATTTCATTTTGAATATTGGCGGTCAACATCGTGACTTTAAGCGCTGTGTCGGTTTTCCGGATTTCCTCGAGGAGGTCCAGTCCTGTCATGCCCGGCATATGGTAATCAAGAAACGCCCTGTCAAATTCGCTATCGCCTTTCGCCAGGATCGCCAGAGCTTCGTCGCCGTCGCCGGCTTCCTCGAAGGAACAGTCTGGTGAAATCTCAAGAAGGGTCCGTTTGAGCACCATGCGCGCAACGCGGCTATCATCGACGAGTAAAAAATGTTGTGCCATTTGACACCTCTATGCAGGGATGTGCGCCCTATGTGTTGGAGGTTTTATTGGGTGCTGACGCAGGGTATGATTTAGAGGCGAATATCCTAAAAGGTCAAGTATAATACGGCGTAAGTATCAGCGAATATTTGGCTCTTCGGCGCTTTTATTTGAATATTTCATCTGTTTGGGGGATTTCTTTTCTTTGATGTGATGAGCGTCACTGTGAAAGAGTTCGGGTTCTGTCAATTTCTCCTTGTAGCAAGAAGGATCGTCCTTTCCGAACGGGAAATACGGTCTGGGTTCCAGCGAAATGGCAAACCGTCGGAAACGATGGGACGCAGAGTTACCGGCCTAAGGCAGTTCTTTCAGGGTTTTGGAAGATTGTTATGGCGGCGGAACCGCCGAACAGGAGACGGATGTTATGTTAAATTGTATTCAGGATTTTGTCGCTACGCTTCGCCAAGATGAGAATGGCGCGACAGCGATCGAATATGGCCTGATCGCCGCCGGGATCGCGGTTGTTATTATTACAGCAATATCACTGGCTGGCGCCGGGTTGACGAATACGTTCAACGCGATCGCCGCGGCGCTCTAAATCCCCACGCCCCGCGCTGAAAATCGAATATCAGCGCATTGGGCATGATGGATTTCCACGAATTGGCAAACTACTGAAAACAGTAGGACGCGAAGCCTCCGGCCTAAACGGCGTATCCTGAACGAGTGCATGGATCGCGGCATGGCAGCGGGGCCACCGAATGGAGATTTAAGATGTTTCATACCTTCCGCAGCGTTGTTTTCGAGACTTGGGACGCCTGGAGCGGATTGTTTTCCGAATTGCCTTATGGCGATCCGTATATCTCCGGGGTGGTTTTGTTTTTCATCGTTGCAACAACCTGCAAACTGGTGTCAGAAGGTAAAATTTAGACCCCCCGAAAATCATCCCCGACGATTTTTACCGAAAATTATCGCCAAAAATTATCGCCAAAAATTAACACCGAGAACTATAGCCAAAACTTTCCAGGGCGCTTTAGTCAGCCTTGATCGCGCAAAAACGCGCCGCCCTATATCAACCAAGGGCAGCCCTGAATCGACGAAGGATCGTCGTTAAATTAGTTAACCAAGTTTATCCTTTTTTAAGTACTACCATTTATATTATGATTCTCGTCGCCGTCACTCGCGGTTGCATAAACGGGAAGGCGCTTTGAATGCATGAAAATGTGCGTAAAAATTCGCTGGCGTCACGTCTCATAAACCCATTTCTTGTGGTCTGCGCCGTTCTTGTTCTGGCCCCTTGGGCTGGGGCGTACTGGTCCATTTTCGATCAGCGGGATCAAGCCTTTGAGGCAAATGTCCGACAAGCGGCGCGGCAGGTCCAGAACATTGAAAACAGAATTCTGGATCTGTTTAATTACAGCGATAATTATCTAAAATCGGTTCGGCGCACTTACCTTCAGGAAGGCGGGCTGCCGGCTGTTCGCGCCTATATGCGCGCGGTTCCGCTTGACCGGACCATACTGTCGCACATTACGATCATTGGTCCTGACGGCGGCCCCTTGTCGGTGTCCGGGCACAAGCTCAAGCCCGGGGTGACCGCAAAGGATCGGGCGTATTTCAAATTTCAGCAAGCCGCGACGGGCGACGAGGTTTATTTGTCAACGCCTCGACGAGGACGGAATTCCGACAAGTTTCTCGTGCGCCTGGTGCGCCGAATAACGTTGGCGGACGGAAAATTTGGCGGCGTCATTTTCGCTGCGATGGAAGTTAAAAAGTTCACGCATTTTTTTGAAACGCTAAAGGTTGGCCCCGATAGCGTCGTTAATCTGGTGGGGGTGGATAAAACGTTGCGCGCGAGGTCCGGTTACGATTTAGGCGAAGACGCGCCGACGTTGGATCGTTCCGCCCTCTGGGAACATTTGAAAATTGCGAACACGGGCGCCTTCACCGAGACCAGCGTGATCGACGGCCTGTCGCGGTATTACGCTTTTCGCCAATTGGACGCCTATCCCCTGATTGTGAGCGTCGGCGTTCCGACGGCCAGTCTGGGGCTTCTGGACCCGAAGAGCATTGCGCAACAAATCTCGATTGCGTTTCTGTTATCGTTGGTCATCGTGGGCGCGTTGCTGATGTCCTGGCGCGAACGGTTCGCCAGCCGTCGGTTGTCGGATTAGGTCAAGAAGCAGACGGCGGCCTTGCGACATGAGATCGTGACGCGCCGATCAACCGAGTTCTCTTTGCGGGAAAGCGAGCGGCGATTCAGAAATTTTACAGAGGCGAGCGCCGACTGGTTTTGGGAAATGGATGAGAATTTGAGGTTTTCCTATTTTTCCGAAAACTTTGAGAAAGTTACAGGCGTTCCGCCCCAGAAATTGCTGGGCAAAACGCGCCAGGAGTCCGGAATACCGGATGTTGATCCAAAATTGTGGCGTCGACATTTGGATGATTTGATCATGCATCGCCAATTTCGAGGATTTGAACATCCCCGAGAGCTTCCCGAAGGGCATATCGTTCATCTTTCCATTAACGGCGTGCCGGTTTTTGGGCAGGAAGGAAATTTCATTGGTTTCCGGGGAACCGGGTCGGATATTACGGCGCGAAAAGAAGCCGAAGCTGAATTGCGGCGCGCACGGGATGATCTTGAACGTCGCGTGCTCTCCAGAACCAAGGCGCTCCAG
>JAESSL010000415.1 GCA_016764135.1 Alphaproteobacteria bacterium | reverse complement strand
GCGGCGCCGGCGGCGCCGATCGATGCGGCGGCCAGATCCGTGACTTTATACGCCGAGGGCAAATCGCCGTCGCCGATAATGGCGATGTCGGGCGCTGCGTCGAAAGCGTCGCGAAGGGCGGGCAAAAAAGCGTTGGTCATCGAGTGTCCTTGAACGTGAGAGTCTTAGTCAGCGCCGATGGGCCGTTGGCCTATTCGTTGAGGGTGGGCCCGGCGCCGCAAACGCGGGTCTGGCGCATCCGGCGGCGATATTTATCAGCGTCGTATCCGGCGCCGCGATGCAACAGGCAGCGATTGTCCCAGACGACAAGCTCTCCGGGTTTCCAGTCGTGGGAATAGACATAGTCGTCCCTCGTCGCTTTTTCCAAAAAACCGTCAATCAGGGTGCGGCTGTCTTCGTCGCTCCATCCGGCGATGGATCGCGCATGGGAGCCGACATAGAGGTTTTTGGCGCCGGTTCCCGGATTAGTGCGCACCAGTTTTTGTTCCACGGGGGGCAGGGAGGCTGCGTGTGACGGCGTTACCGCGTCGGGGCCGACCTTGCTGCGGGAGAACACGTAATCATGAATGACGGTAAGGCCGTCCATGCGTTGCTGTTCGTCTTCAGGCAGACGGTTATACGCCGCGCGGGCGCTGATGAATTCGGTCTGGCCGCCTTCATCCGGCACTTCCACGACTGACATGATCGACACGTAGGACGGCGTTTCGCGAAACGAGGAGTCAGTGTGCCACAGATTATTGCCGGTCTGGAAGCGCGTGCGCTGGTGGTCATTGTGAAGAACGGTTCCGTCGTCGAGAACATTTCCGATGGTGCCGAAATACTCGATGATACCGTCCTGCCCCAGTTTAACGTGGCTGGCTTCAGGCTCGCCCAGCGATTTGGTGAAAGCGAGATGTGCGTCGTCGTCGAGGTTCTGACCGGGAAAATTCACCAGGGAATATTTGTCGATAATCGCGTGAATTTCCGTGACCATCGCCGCGTCGAGCGGCGCCTTCAAATCTATACCAGTGACGCGGGCGCCGAAGTCGTCATGGATTGGTTCGATTGTGAGTGTGCTCATAATCGGGTCTCCCTTTCGCGAAAATGTCGAGATCAATTCATCATATTCAAGCACTTTAGGCTGAGAGGGTCCAATGAGGGCGACCCGCGTTTGATACACCGTCTGAAACACTGGCTGAAACACCGTCTGAAACGGCTCCTGAAACAGAGGGCGGATTTCTTCGGACGTGACAATTATACGGATAATTGAGAAAATGCCCGTTCTATCAAATGGATGGTGCCCCGATCTAGCAATTGGATGGTGCTTGGACCGGGACGTTTTACGACGTCGGGAAAAGGACGCCCGGGTGAATATCGCCTCGGCTTGAGTAACGGAAAACGATGAAATCGAAGAAATTAAAAGTCGGCATTTTTGTGTTGGGCGTCGCGCTGGCTTCGGTCCTTTCCTATGAGTTGTTCTATTGGTTCACCCATGTTTATGAATTCGACGCGCGCATCAAAACCGAGCTGACCACCCTGTCGAGCCAGTTTGACGCCAATATCGAGACCATTCACGTCAAGGAAGGCGACAAGGTCAAAAAAGGCGATGTGCTGGTCGAACTGGAATCAGGCGTCCAGCGGCTCAAAATCGAAGGGTTAACCGTCGATCTGGCGGGGGAAGAAGCGCGTGTCGGGAAGCTTCTGGCGGAAAAACAGGCGTTGGAAGTTAATATTCAGTCTCGTCTGGCCACCAAAAGCGAAGAAATTCGGGCGCTGCGCATTGTCCTGAAATCCATCAGGGACCGGCGCGACCTGGCCGTGAAGAATCTGAACCGATCAAAAATATTACACGGAAAAAACCTGCTGGCTGCTAAAAACCTGGAGGTGGAGCAGGCCAAAACACTGATACTGGACGGTCAGCTTAATGTCGCGGGCGCAAAGGTGAGAGTCGCCGAGCGGGAGCGCGATGAAATAAAGGCGAGTAAATCGGAAGTTGATATAATAATTTCCGAGTTAGGTATTTCTGAAATTAATATTCAGAAAGTAAAAGTAAAAATAAGGGAAGAAAAACAACAGTTAAAAAGGCGTTTTATCTATAGTCCGATAAATGGAATTATTGATAATATCTTTAAATACGAGGGGGAAACTGTTGAAGAGAATGAGAAAATCCTTCTTCTGCACGACGAAACCTCTTTCTGGATTGAAGCGAATATTGAAGAAACGCAACTTCGCTATGTGAAGGTATCGCAAAAAGTCACGATTGAAATTGACGCTTATCCTTTCGACAGCTTTATTGGCGAGGTTACACGGATCGGGAGCGTCACCACCGCGCAGGCGGCCAAGGGCAGCGTGATTGATCCGCGCGCGAGTAAGGCGACGCAGCGCATTCCCGTCTTTATCAAACTGATCGACCCGCAAAAACCGATCGCGCCGGGCATGCTGGTTGAGGTCAATATCCAGATTTACGATCAGCTCGGGTTTTAACCGCCATGGCGTTGGCGAATTTGAACTGGCGGGTCATCCTTTCCATCGCCACTGTGTCGATGCTGATGCAGCAGGCGTTTTCCTATGTGTGCCAGATCGCCTTACCCATTCTGGCGGATCGGATTGCGGAGGATTTTGGCATTTCGCGCGCCTGGCTGGGCCTGTATCTGGTCATTCAGAACATCACCGCGGTCGTGGCCGCGCTTGGGTGCGGAGGATTTATTATCCGGCTTGGCGCCTGGCGGGTCAGTCAGATTTGTCTGTTGCTGATGGGCTCGAGCCTGTTGGTGATCGCCAGTGGGGTGTTGTGGTTGCACCCGATTGGCGCGGTGTTGCTGGGCGCGGGCGCAGTGTCTACGCCCGCCAGTTCGCATATTCTGGCGCGTTTTTGTCCACGGCATCTGGCGCCGATTATTTTTTCGATCAAACAGACCGGCGTGCCTGTTGGTAGTCTAATCGGCGGCCTGCTGATCCCGGCGTTGCTCGGGGTCGGTTTTTATGTCGCGAGCCTTTCCCAATCGGTTTACCTCGACGCCTATGGCGCGGCCTTCATAGCGGCGATGATCGTTTATTCGATGGTGCTTTATCTGCAGCCCTTTCGCGCGTTTTTTGATTCGGACCGGGACCCGACGGTCAAACCCTCTTTCTCCGGCGTGGCGAAGACCATAAAAATAGTCCTGTCGACGCCACGACTTCGCGATCTCGCCTTTGCGGCGTTCGCCTTTGGCGGGTTGCAGTCCGTTTATGCGGGGTTTTTCATCCTGTTCCTGATCGATGGGCTGGAATATAGCGAAATCGACGCCGGGTACGTTTTCGCCGTGGCCAGTTTTTCCGCCGTAGTCGCGCGTATTCTGTGGGGGTGGATTGGCAGCACGATCGTCTCGCCGCGTTTCATCATGGCGATGATCGGGTTGTTCGGATTTGTCGCGGCGGTGCTGACAGGATATTTTGATTATAGCTGGAGCCCGAACGCGGTTATCGCCGTGGCGGTCTTGTATAATGTCACCGGGTTAAGCTGGCATGGGGTGCTTCTGGCGGAGACTGCGCGGCTCGCGCCTCCGGATCAGGTCGGCGGCGTGACGGGTGGGGTGCTGGCGTTCACCAGCGTCGCCATGATGATTTATCCGGCCGTTTACGGCATCATGCTGGCGGTGACGGAGTCCTACGGGTTGGGATTTTTCTTTGCGT
>JAESSL010000414.1 GCA_016764135.1 Alphaproteobacteria bacterium | reverse complement strand
CGACATACCCGGAAATGATCCGGTTGGTCGCGAACAGAAAACTGGGCAATGCGACGAGGCCGCCAAACTTGGTTTTGGCGGCGTATTCCGGATCGCACCAAAGCGGATTATCGTCGCCAATGCCGTGCGCATAGTGCCGGATATTGTCGCGCGTCGCTTCGTAGCACCAGGGCTCCAGCGTGTTTTCGATGTTGACGCCGATCCGGGTGCGAAGACGGTCCAGCCCGTCTTTTGTGATCTTCGGAAAAAGTGTTTGGGTGTCGGACATTATTTTTGTTCCTTCTCGGTTCTCGAATTCAGGTGTGAGTGTCGTCTGTGGCGTTGGCGGCTTCCTGCTCGCGCAACGCCTTTCGATTGACTTTGCCAGCGGGTGTTTTTGGAAGTTCCGAAACAAAGGCGATCTGTCGGGGGTATTCATGTTGGCTCAGCCGTGTCCGTACGAAGTCCTGAATCTCGGCCAGAAATTCGTCGTCGCCGGGGCGCGTCGACACGACGAACGCCTTGACGGCCTGGCCGCGCAGTTCATCCGGTGCGCCGATGACGGCGACTTCGTTGATGTCGGGGTGTTTCAGCAAGGTGTCTTCGACTTCGACGGGACCAATTGTCCACCCGGCGGAGATGATGACGTCATCAGCGCGACCGCCATGGTAAAAATAACCGTCCGGATCCGTCCATCCGCGATCTCGTGTGGGAATCCAGGAGTCGCGACGGCGCACCATAATTTCGCCTATCTCGTCAGGTGCGCAGATAGTTCCGTCGGGCGCCTGCACCTCCACCGCAATGCCGGGGACCGGTTTGCCGAGGCAGCCGGGTTTGACGTTGAAATCCTCCGCACCGGGGTAATTGACCAGAATGACGCCGACTTCCGTCGTGCCGTACATGCTGCAAACCGGCGTAGCGAACAGTTCTTCGGTGTAGACTAGCGTATCGCTGTCGATGGGCTCGCCCGTATAGGAGGCCTTGCGGATGGCGTAGGTGAAATCCTTTGCGACCCCACAGTTTTTCATCATCCGGTAGTGGGTGCTGGCGGCAGATAAATTGGTGACCTTGTATTGCTCGAGCGCCTCCAGCAACCGCTCCGGTGAAAATTTTCCTGCGCAAACGCCTGTCTCCACGCCCATCGCCAGGGGCGCAATGGTGCCATGCCACAACCCATGTCCCCATGCGGGGGAGGACGGGCAAAAAAACCGGTCGCCGGGGCGAATGCCCGTGCCGTACAGCGCCGCGCTCATAAGGACCACAACGGCGCGGTGCGAATGCCGGACCGCTTCGGGCAGCGCGCGCGTGGTGCCGGACGTGTATTGAAACACCGCCAGGTCGTTGGCGGCGGAAGTGGTGGCGTAGGTGGGCGGGAAAGCGGCGATCTCCGTCATCATTTGCGTATCGAGACAAATTTGAACGTCGGACAGCCCGCGCGTGGTATCGAGTTTTTCGGCGTTGGTCACCATCAGGCGCGGTTGGCAATCTTCAACCCGCAACCGCACGCCGTCTTGTCCAAATAATGTGAACATCGGCACGGCAATGGCGCCGCGCTTGATCGCGCCAAAGATCGCGGCGTAGAACGCCAACGATGGTTCCAGCATGATCGCGACGCGGTCGCCTGCGTTTACGCCTTCCGCCTCCAGCCAGTGTGCAAAGCGGGACGAGGCGTCTGAGATGTCCTTGAACGTCAGGATCTCGTCATGCCCGGCCGAATGTATAACCCGGATGGCGACGCGCTGCGGATCACCGGCGTGCCGGTCGATACATTCATGCGCAAGATTGAAATTCTCGCGGGTCCCGTCAAAAAGGTCCCACAATTTGTCAGCAGAGAAGTTCCGCTGTGCGTCACGATAGGTTACATATTCATTCAGCTTCACGGGAAACATCCTAAACTTGATAACTGCGCGCCGGAGTATTATTTTACATAGGCAATTAAAATTGTCCATATAAAATAATATCGCGACAAGGAAATCGAAAATATGTCGACCAAAAACGCGCCGCCCCGCCCTGTTCCCGCCGTTACGCGCAGTATTGCGATCCTGCGGTTTCTGGGGCGAAACGATACGCCGGTGGGGGTCGTCGCAATTGCGCGGGAGCTGGATATTATCCCCAGCACCTGTCTTCAGATTCTGCGGACGCTGGTTACGGAAGAGTTGGTTTCGGTCGACCCGGCGACAAAATGCTATGCGCTGGATGCGGGTATGTTGGCCCTGGTGCGCAACGCGCTTCGCCAAGATCGTTTTGCCGGGCTCGTTCAACCGGAGCTGGACCGACTATCCGCGCGTTTTGGAATTACGGCGATTGGCGTCCGCGTCATCGGGCTTCAGCATATGAACGTTGTCGCCATATCGCATTCTGATCTGGCGTTTCGAATTCATGTTGATGTCGGCAGCCGGTTTCCGGCGTTGGTCAGCGCGACCGGTCGTTGCTTGGCGGCGTTTGGCGGACACTCGGATACTGATTTAAAGCGCGGCTTTAAGGCGGTGCGTTGGGAAAATGCGCCCGATTACGACGCCTGGTTTACGGAGGTCGAACAGACGCGCCACGCCGGGTTTGGCGCCGATGTGGGAAACTACATTCGCGGCGTCACGATTGTGGCGACGCCGGTTTTCGGGTTGGATGGTACAATGACCTATGGGTTGGCCATGGTCGGTTTGTCGGACCAAATGCGCGATTTCGGGCATGATGCGATTGGCGCTGAAGTCCAACGCGTCGCCGCGACGCTGACCGAAAACCTCGGCGGCAAGCGCACGGATTAGCGCTGCCCAACGGTGAAGTTTTCAGGCCAGCGGGGAATTATTCAGGCGGCTTCGACCAGTAGCTTTGCGCTTTGGGCGACTGCCTTTATCGCCTCTTCGGAGAGTTTTTCCATTGTCGCGCTGCTGACCGGGTGGTCGATGACGACAAACGGATATCCGTCCGCGCCGAGCACGCGCGCCATCAGTTCCGCGGCGCTGACAAAGTTGGTCGTCATTACGCCGATAGAGGGAATGCCGGTCCGGTCGCCTTCCACTGCATCATGCAAACTGCACGATGAGCAGCTGCCTCAATCGCCAATGCCGGCGATCAGGGCGTCCCATTGTTTGGCTTCCTCGAGAATTTCCGATTCCGCCGGGGCGCTGTAGTTGGACTTGATGCGCCGGACGACGGTGGCCACGCCATAGGTTTCGATCAACTCCTTTTCCATCGCGTCAAAAAAGGGTTTGGTGCTCTTTTTGCCGTTCGAGATGACGCCAATCGTCATCCCTTCAAGCGTCTGCTGGCGTGGCGCCAACGCGAATTCGCGCGCGGCGCCCTCATGGGTGGGATCGAGGATCTGGAGGCTCATGTTTTCTGACTACCTTTTTGTGTCGTTCGGTGGCGTATGAATTTGAAGCTTAGGGTTCGCAATCGATGCAGGCGCCGATGGCGACGGTGACCGCCTTGCTTTTGGGTCCAAGCCAGGGCGGGATGACCGCGCCAAATCCGCCTGCGGGACCGCCTGCAGCGATAATCAGTAAATGGTCGGGGTCCGGCAGCGCCGCATATTCATTGTCGCCGCGATGACCAACAACCGCGCCTTTGCCGCAATCCGCCCATTCTTTGCGCAAGACCCGCGCATTTTCATAGACGTATTGTTGAATGTCCGCTTTGGACCAGCCGGCTTCTTTGAAATGGGCGCGGAGCTGCGGCGGGATGACGAGCGCGTAATTGCCCGCCCAGATCGAGTAATGCCGCATGGTCGATTTTATTTCGGCGACAAAAGTGTCGAGAATCTCGGTCGGGTTCGTCGTCCATTCATTCATGATCTGGCGCGGCGCGCCTGCGGACATGACGGTGACGCCGGACGCGTGCTCCGGTACGCCGCGTTCTTCCGCAAGGGGCGACCATGGTGAATTTTCTTCGTCCTCGGCGATGCAATAGCTGAACTTGCCTGGATGACCGAGGGTGGACCGGTCGACTTCGCCCGGTCGCGCATCGAGAAGATTGCACAGGATCAGGCGAATGGCGCGTCCGATAACCGTGGTGGCGCGGTCGCTGGACCCCAGCGCGTTGAACGAACCGCTCATGCCCAATTCATTGCGGATCGGG
>JAESSL010000413.1 GCA_016764135.1 Alphaproteobacteria bacterium | reverse complement strand
GTACCGTCCGGGGTTGCTGCGGGTTTGTCGACGCCGGGCCGCGAAATTGTTGTGTTTGTCGGTGATGGCGGCCTCATGATGACCGGCAATGAATTGGCGACAGCGGTGCAATACGATGTGCCGATCAAGATCTTTGTGGCCAATAACAATGCTTATGGCACAATCCGGATGCATCAGGCCAAAGCGTTTCCTGGACGGGTTCATGCGACCTCGTTGGTAAATCCGGACTTTGTCGCTTGGGGCGAAGCTTTCGGCGCTAAAGGGTTCCTGATTGAAACCGAGGGCGATGTGGAGTCCGTTGTCGCCGCCGCTATGGCGCATGATGGCCCGGCGGTTATCGAGACGCGCATCAGTCTTAATCATATCTCGCCAACGGCCCGCATCGACGAAATCGAAGCGCGCTAAAAATCAAGTTCCGGCGGTAGCGTGTACAGGCCGCCGCCGGAAATGCCGACAACGCTAAATTAAGATACCGTTAATCATATACGGTTACTCTCCCGGTTCGCTTCACGACCAACGGGATAAGGGCACCGAATGCGGCGCGGCGAGTTGGCGCAAGACAAGCCTATGTGGTTCCGTCGAATTGGCGGCCGAACTATTTTAACGGCGAATATTGGCGCCGCGTTGTCGATCGCCTTTTTTTTGGTGGTTTCCCACTGGACGCAAAAAGAGGCGAGCCAATCTTTTAGTAAGATTGCTCAATTCACAATCAACGAATTGGAGATGGAAATTGGCTCCAACATACACTTAGTTCATACACTCAGAGCCTACGCGGAGGTTTCCGAATTTTTGGACCGTGAAAATTTCAGCACTTTCGCTGCCTCTTTAATTGATGATCATCAAGGGATCCAGGCGCTTGAATGGATTCCTCGCGTACCTCACGTCACACGCGATCAATTTGAAACCAGTGCCCGGCGTGACGGGGTATCAAACTTTAAAATTAAACGAAAAGACGACACGGGAGGTATGATTTCGAGTCCTTCATCATCAGAGTATTTTCCTGTATATTTTGTTGAACCGGTTGCGGGAAATGAAGTCGCTATTGGGTTTGACCTTGGGTCTAACCCGGCACGAAGGGCTGCTTTGGCTAAAGCGCGAGATTCCGGGAATCCGACCATCACAGAACCAATTGTACTGGTTCAGGAATCCGAAAAACAATTTGGCTTCCTTTTATTTCAGCCGATCTACAACAAAGCGGTAGCGACGATGCGAGAGCGTCGTGAAGAATTGCGAGGTTTCATGGTTGGCGTTTTTCGAATGACGGACCTGATGTCTTCAATCACTGGCGTGGAACATGGCGCCACCGATAATATTCGAGTGTTAATTTTCGATGAATCTGCTCCACCAGTGGCGCAATTACTTTTCCCTCGCTCAGGCGCCTTTGCGACAAGACAGGACGTTACTCTTTCCCGGTGTCTGGATAAGAGAATGCTATTTGGCGGGCGACAATGGTTGATTACAATTTGTGATACGACGTTTGGCGAGGGTTTCTTGACGAACAGCTTGCCGTGGATGGTTCTGGCGTTCGGCGTTTTGGCCACGTTTTCCGCAGCGAGTTATGCGGAGTTAAAAAACAGGCAAAGCTTGGAAACACAAAATTTCCTTCTTTCATTGAGAGCCGGTCAGGAAACTCTTAAAAATGCGCAACGCATTGCGCGCATCGGGAATTGGGAATGGGATATTCCTGAAGGGATAGTCCACTGGTCGGACGAAGTTTACCGAATTTTTGGGCGTGACCCCGCTACCTTTCTGCCGACGATTAAAGAGTTTGTACGCAGTATTTCGCCCGAAGAACGTGAGACCGTCAAACAGGCGTATCTCGACTCTGTTTCCGGGCGCACGACCTTTATTGTCGATCACCGCATCCTCTTGCCGGACGGATCCGAAAAATCGGTCCGTGAACAGGGCGAAATAGAGTTTGATGCGAATGGCCGACCTTTTCGCTTGCATGGCACCGTACAGGATTTTACAGCTTTGCGCGCGGCGGAGGCGCGATTACTCGAAGTTTATAAAATGGAGGCTGTTGCTCAGCTTACGGGAGGCGTCGCGCATGAATTTAATAATATCTTTGCGGTGATCATCGGGTACTTGGAGATATTGCAGGAGGAACTTTCAGATGACCGGGCGTTTTTAAATTTCATAAAACCTTCGATAGATGCGGCGCATCGCGGGGCTGGACTCAATCGGCAGCTTTTATCATTTGCGCGTCAGCAGGTTCTTTCACCGAAGATAGTGGATGCTAACGCCCTTGAGACGTTAATTGAAACCGACATTGCGCCTGTCATGGGCGCGGGCGTGGCTGTAAAGGTGATTCCAACGCAGGATTTCTGGTCGGTGCGCGCAGACCCAACCAGTCTCGGCGCCGCGCTTGTCAATATTGCGTCTAATGCGCGCGACGCCATGCCCGATGGCGGGGTGTTTTCCGTTGAGCTGAAAAACATAGGCATTGAAAAGCGTGATGACGAAACCGTCGGCGCCGCCGAATGGGATTTAGAGCCTGGGGATTATGGCGTGATCGTGTTGACCGATACGGGCGTTGGCATGTCGCCCGAACTGGCGTCTAAGGCGTTTCAACCGTTCTTTTCGACAAGTGATGAAGTTACTGGTCGTGGCTTGGGTCTGAGTATGGTGCAAGGGTTCGCCATTCAATCCGGTGGCGGCGTACGAATTACCAGTGAACTGGGCGTGGGTACCGTTGTGAGTTTGTATTTACCCGCAGCTGATATTGAGCTTGTGGATACCACTGCGCAGGATGGTCAGGAAAACCTTCGCTTTAAATCGTCGTCAGAAGCTGTGTCAGCTCTTCCGGATGCGTAAGCATTGGATAATGACCGGCGTTCATTTCATGCCAGACGCCGTTTAACTTTTCGGCTGTTCGGCGTTGGTGCGCTTCTGAGGGGTTAGCGCTCTTGGCGCAGCGAATTACCGTCGCCGCCCAGTTTTGCGCCCAGAAGACGTCCAGTTCGCCAGGCAGGGCGTCGGTGGCGTCATTGGGGTGCAAGGTATATCGCGCGACCGCCCAGTCTTTCAGCCCTGGTTCAAAGTCGGCGAACAGGCGGGTTTCCATATCGCGCTTTGTCGGTCCCTGGGTCAGTTCAAACCGCTGGTAATCTGTATTTGGATCTCGGTTTACAATATCGGCGCAGGTCTCGCCTGGTTGCGGCGCCAGCGCATCCACATAGACCAGATGATGAACTCGTTCTCGCACCAGTTCGGCGGCCTTGCTGATGACCATACCGCCAAAGCTGGTACCGACCAGAATCGCATCCTCGATATCTTCGAAGAACATCATGTCGGCGACTTCGCGCGCTTGTACGGAAACGGTGATTCCGGGGCGAATTTCATGCAGGCGCTCTGCGCAACCCGCCAGAGTCGGCGCGTAAACAGTATGTCCGGCGTCTCGTAGACATTTGACCGTAGGCTGCCAAATCCAGCTGCCTTGAAATCCGCCATGCACAAGCACGAAATTGCTCAAAACTTTGTCTCCTTTTTAGGGCGCATCGAAACGAGGAACCTTGATCAGGCTCGCGCCAACGGGCCGCGCAGCAATTTTCCGGGCAGGGCGCCGGTGTGTTCACCATTGCGCAACACGGTTTGGCCGCCAACGATGGTGTTGGAGATGCCATGCGCTTTTTGTTTCAAACGCGTTGCGCCCGCAGGCAAGTCGTGGACGACTTCCGGCATCATGGGGCCGATTGTGTCCGGGTTGAAGACGACGATATCGGCGCACATGCCCTCACGGATCAGGCCGCGATCATGAAATCCCCATTGGGTCGCCGTATCGTATGTGAAGAAGCGAACCGCTTCCTCCAATGTAAATTCCTGCTTGTCGCGCACCCAATGGCTCAGCATATGGGTTTGCAGCGAACTATCCATGATTTGCGATACATGCGCGCCGGAATCGGAGAACGTCACGACCGAATGTGGATGTTTCATGAGTTCGAGCGCGTCATCCATGTTTTCATTGGCGATTGGTTGGCGAAAAAACAGCTTGAGATCATGCTCCAGCGCCATGTCGATCATGGCTTCCGCCGGTGCGACGCCGCGTTCGCGGGCGATCTCCGCCATGCTGCGGTGCGCCCATTTTTCCGTTTCCATGACGTAGAAAATATCCCATTCCGGTGGGCGGGCTTCGCCGCCGACGACGGCGGGGCCGGTATAGGGGCGACTGGCGATCTCGATCAGTTTCTTCTTGGTTTCCGGGTCGCGCAGGGCCTTCTTTTGCTGTTCCAGCGGCAGCGCGCGAATATCGCGCCATACATCCCAATTGTCGAACGGAAGATTGGTTTCAAACGACATGACCGTGTTGATTTCACGGGAGTGAACCTGGGTGAAGAGACGGGCGCCTTCCCGGTTGGCCTCTTCGATTATCTTGTAACAATCGCGCCATTGGCCGGGGCTTTCTCGGCGACTCAGGCTGCCAAAAGTGATCGGCCGACCGGATTCGATCGACAGATTTTTCAGGTCGCGGTAATTGTTGAGGACGTACTCTTCGTCGCCGCGCTCCATAGCGAGCTGGAAAATTCCGGCGTTCAGGTCCCCCATGGCGTTGACGAGGGTTTTAACCTCCGCAAAGTCGGCCGCGCGGCTGGCGACCGGGCGATCGTCGGAGGTTCGGTGCGCCGGGCTGCGAGAGGTGGAAAACCCCAATGCGCCGGCTTTGATCGCCTCCTGCACCTGAAAAGACATGGCTTTCAAATCGTCTTCTGAGGCTTTTTCGTCGAATGCGCGCTCGCCCATGACATAGGTCCGCAACGCCGAATGGCCAATATAGCCGCTGTAGTTGATGCCCTTTGGCAAGTTGTCGACGACATCCAGATATTCCGGATAGGTCTCCCACTGCCATTTGATGCCTTCCAGCATGGCGCCGCGGTCAATATCTTCGGCGCGTTCCAGATTTCGGAACACCAAATCGGCTTCCGCTTCCCGACATGGGGCCAGGGTGAACCCGCAATTGCCCATCACCACACTGGTGACGCCGTGATAGCAGGAGCAGGTGCCCAACGAATCCCAGAAAACCTGGGCGTCCATATGCGTATGGCCGTCCACGAAACCGGGGGATACGACATGACCTTCCGCGTCGATAACCTCGTCGGCAGGCTCGGAGATACGACCGATGGTGACGATTTTACCGTCTTTGAGGCCGACATCGGCGCGATACCGCGCGCCGCCGGACCCATCCACCACCATACCGTTCTTGATTACGATGTCGTACGCCATATCCCCATGCTCCCTGTTGGTCCGGCGTTAACGCTTCCCATGACCGGACGTTG
>JAESSL010000412.1 GCA_016764135.1 Alphaproteobacteria bacterium | reverse complement strand
GTTATGCCTTCATCCTCCAACAAGGACAGGAATGCTGAGCGTCCGGTAATATTATTTTTAGCCACTTAAATTTCTCCTTCCAACTCCGCATACAAAAAGTTCGCCTAGAAATTGGCAAGCCCCGAATCAACCTGTTTATAATACAAAAAAGACACCTACACTGGATACAACGCAACAGAAAGTTAGAATGATTAGGAAATTCCTTGAGCGTCAGTAAGAATATGAAAAAGAATTTTAGATTAGGGCAAAGCAACGAGATTATTACCCCTAGTAGGGTCTATGATCTTCACAATTTGTATGATTATTTTGGAATTTCTTTGATAGGCGGGAATCGCCAGTTAAATATAATTTTTTCCCCAAACCTTGAGTTTGGAAAGGGAAACCTATCCGTAATGTTAAAATTCAACGAAATACAGTACTTGGAGTTTAGTCCAAACTTTGGCTCTGATCCAATCTGTGATTTAGATGAAATGGGCTATAAAGCTCCTGATGATAGAGATGATGAATGGTTGATGAGTCAACGACAGTCAACCGAGAATGATCATTTATTCCTTAGGTTTGAAAACAACGAGTTTATTCGAGTTTTTTCAAACCATGCAGCCCTTATAAACCTAACTAGTATAAGGTGTGCAAATTTAGCGGGAATGCAGACTGGCGCGACATGACGCTGCGGCGCTGCGTTTTCAATTTTAAAATTTTGCCAGATCGATGCTGGCGTCGGAATCTATGGGCTAGCCAAGGTAAAAGGGCCGCCCGGAATTGCGCACCCAAATTCGCACCAGACGGCGCCGTTGGTCGACATCGGGCCAATCCTTGAATTCAGTACGGCGATGCCCCAGGCGGCGATTGTTGACGATCTGTATCTGACCGCGCTCGAACATGAACCGCTTGCCAAGCCCCGGCGCTTCCATCACTTCATCCAACGCATCCAGCGCCTGCGCAGTCTCCGGATCCATGTCGATCCCCTTCACCTTGTACCCATTACGGATAATCCAGGTCGCGTGGTTCACCTTGATCGCGCTCCCGTCATACTCAAACACCGGCATCTGCGACGCTGCTGCATCGCCGGGCGCATGTTCATGCTGCCGGTCGAACCAGAATTTTTCATACAGGCGCGGCAGGACTTCAGGATGGCGCTCGCGCAGCCGGTTGTGCACGGTCTCAAAACTGACCAGGCCGCTCTCCCCGCCTTCCATCGCCGGACGGATGCAGAACAAGGCGACATAATCCGGCGCCAGATTGAACGCGTTGTCGGTGTGATACCCTTGCCCGGCATTGGTCTTCGACGACCGAACGCCGCTGCCCGCCGTTGGTTTCTCCCCGGTATCGGTGACGTCGTACACCATCATGCCGTCCCATTTCTGGGCGACGGTGATCCCGACCAGCGACATCAACAGCCAATACAGCTTGTTGTGGCAATCAGGATCCAGCTCGTCCAGCGGCAGGCGGTCAATAATCGTGAACCCCATCCCCTGATCCAGTTCCGTCTTCACGGCCGTCATCATGGCCTTGCAGGCGGGCATCTCAAAAAAATCGGGCGACAGCGCCTCCACCGGCAGAGGGTTTTCCTTCAACAGGGTTTCCACAGCCTTCAACTCCGCCAGGCAATCCGGATCAAGCGTCGTCAGCCCGTCGTTTTCCAGCAGCGTTTCCGCCGCCCACGCCATTGGTCCAGAAAACGTTTCTTCACAAATCCTTGGCATCGTTCTTCCAATCTTTTTAAATACCGCCGCACCGGTAATGTACGTGAAATTGTAAGCGGCGAACGGAAGCCGGTCAAACAACGTCGCGTGCGACAAATTTCGCTTGGAAGAACTGGAGATCAAATGACTATTCGCAAAATCGCCCGTATGGGACACGATGTATTGAAACAGGTTTGCACGCCCGTCGCGGACCCGACATCACCGGAAATAGCACGTCTGGCGGCGGACTTGATTGAGACCTGCGAAGATATCGGCGGAAACGGAATCGCCGCCCCGCAGGTGTATGAGCCTGTGAGAATGTTTGTCTTTCGCGTGCGGCGCGCGGTCATGCCCGATGGCGCCAAGATGGCCGAAATTCCATGGACCGTGGTCATCAATCCAAAAATTACGTTTTTATCGGAAGAGACCAAACCCTATTGGGAGCGCTGCCTGTCCCTGCCCGGCCTTTATGGTCAGGCGATCCGGCGCACGCATATCCGCATGGATGCAACCGGACTGGACGGCGAACCCTATTCCTGGACCACTCAATACTTTTTGGCGCGCCTGCTCCAGCATGAATTCGACCATCTCGACGGTGTTTTGTACCCGATGCGGATGGCCGACATTTCCACGCTCGGATTTGTCACCGAATTGGGCCCAGCGCCATACCCGCCCTTGCCCTTCGACGTGGAAGATTTTGTCGATCCCGTACGCTAAACCGTTGCGTGTTTGTTGAGAAACATCGTCAGGTCGGGCGCCCACTTCTCCCAATCTTCCGAGGGCGCGCGGTGGCCATACGGGCTGTCGATTTCGACATAGGTCGCATCGACGCCGCTGGCTTTTAAATGCGCCATGGTTGGTTCCGCCAGATTCGGGGGAAAGCGGCTATCCGTATTGGAGAGTACATAGAGCACCGGCGCCTTGATGTTGGCGGCGTTGTCCCAAGCGTCAAACAGGATCGCCGCTTTTCGCAAGATGATCAAAGAGTTTGCGTCAAACTCCCCGGCCCATTGGCGACCCAGTTTCTCCAATCCCCGTGTCGCAGCCTCAGCGCTGCCCAGTTGATCTTCGAGCAAACGGCCGATGCCATAACTGCGCAAGGTATCGACCCGCACATTCGTCAACATGTCGAAGACGCCGCTCCCTTTTTCATCGCCATAATAATTTCCACCGTTCCACCCGGTGCACTGGGAAAATCGATCTTCAATCGCCGTGACCGTTTCCGGCCCGCCACGGCTTTTGTTCCATGTGGCGACCGGCGCCAAGGCGCGCATCCGGTCCGGATAGGTCACGCCCCATTTGAACGTCAGATATCCGCCAAAGGAAAATCCGACGACGGCGGCCAATTGATCAATGCCCATATCATCCAGCAGCAAGGATTGCGCCCGCACCATATCGCCCGTGGTGATATCCGGGAAGTCGGGACCATAGGGTTTTCCCGTTGCAGGATCGATGCTGCCTGGTCCCGTGCTGCCATACGCCGATCCGATCATATTGACGCAAATGACGCAGTATTTATCAGTGTCCATCGCCCGTCCGGGGCCAATCAGATTATGCCACCATCCTTTTGCGTCACCCGCCGCATGGGGGCTGCTGGTGTAGCCATGGTTCAGCAAGATTGCGTTGCCTTGGGCTGCGTTTAGATCGCCATAGGTTTCATAGGCGAGCGCCAGATCCGGCAACGCGCCGCCCAGCTCCAACGTAAATTTCTGCGATTTGAATATTTTTGAAGTCGATAACAGCATGAGGGTTCCCCGTGACGGTTCGATTCTGATTTTCAGGATACTGGGTTGACGAACGTCAAATCCACCGTGAAGCTTGGAAGGTTATGAAATAGCGTAAACACTGACGAAAAGGGGCGCAAGAGATGGGACGACTAGAGGGCAAAGTAGCCGTATTAACGGGTGCGGGATCTGGCATCGCACGGGCTGCGGCGCAAATGTTCACCAATGAAGGCGCCAAAGTCGTCGTTGCGGAAATCAATGAGACGCTCGGCAAGGACGCCGCCGACCGCGCCGGACCAAACGCAATGTTCGTGCAAACCGACGTGACCGATGAAGCCAGCGTCAAAAACGTCATGGCCATCGCTGCGGATTCATACGGCCATATCGATATTCTGCACAATTGCGCGGGCGGATCGGTGATCGAGGACAAGCACATTACCGATGTGGATATGGAAGTCTGGGACCGCACAATCCCGCTCGACCTGAAAGGGCCTATGCTGTGTTGTCGCTTTGGCATCCCGCATTTGCAAGCCGCAGGCGGCGGCAGCATCATCAATATGTCGTCGGTCGTGGCGCTGCGCGGCAATCACCCCGCCCATATTTACGCTGCCGCAAAAGGCGGTATTATTTCGTTCACCCAAAGTCTGGCGGGCGCATATTCCAAAGACGGCATTCGCGCCAACGCCATATGTCCGGGCCTGGTGCTGACCGAACGGGTGCGCGCGCGCGCCGAAGGATCGAATAACAGCCGTTCGGATTCCGATGCCTATTCGACGTTCAAAAGTTATCCCTTTGGAATGGGGCAACCTGAAGACATCGCCAATATCGTGCTGTTCCTGGCGTCAGACGAATCACGGATGGTGAACGGCGCGACAATCCCCGCCGAGGGCGGCATTTCAGCCTATTAACACACAAATTACGAAAGGAACGGAGCCATGAAAAAACGCCGGATCATTAGTGAAAAAGTTGGCGAGCCGCCGAAAGACACCTGGTCGAATTGTCTGGTCATCGGCGATCAGGTGTTCATCGCGGGCGTCACTGCACGGGGTGACACCTTCGACGGCGCCGTCGACGGAAACGACGCCTATGAACAAGCCGTGGCGATCCTCACCAAGATCAAACATCTGATGGAGGAAGCCGGCGGCTGCATGGACGATGTGGTCAAGGTATTGATCTATCTGACCAATATCGATGATCGCGACGCGGTATGGAAAGCCCGTCGGGAATTCTTCACCGGCGACTATCCCGTCTCCACCCTGATCGAGATCAGCAAACTGGTCCGCCCGGAACTATGCGTCGAGATCGAAGCGATCGGCATCCTCGGCGCCAGCGGAAATCCACCGCGAGTCTAGAGGGCGCCGACGGGATGGTCCCGACCTATTCGGGTTTGGGATCGAGGCGCATCAAGATGCCTTTGGTCGAGCGCGGATGCACGAAAACCCGGTCGCCCGCATCGATCAACTGCACGCCGTTGTCTTTCATTTTCTGGGCGGTCGCAGCCACGTCGTCAACTTCAAGCGACAGCATATAGAGGCCCTCGCCATTGCGCTCCAGCCCCCGGCCAATGGCGGATTTCGGGTCGAAGGGTTGTGCCAGTTCAATCACGCTGCCGTCGCCCATATGGAAATAGGCCTG
This sequence comes from Alphaproteobacteria bacterium, assembly GCA_016764135.1. Taxonomy (GTDB): domain Bacteria; phylum Pseudomonadota; class Alphaproteobacteria; order UBA8366; genus JABJJH01. The sequence goes on along the minus strand of JAESSL010000412.1, from coordinate 4,066 downwards.
ATCGATGCCAAGAGCCTCGCTGCGCGCGCGACGATCAAAGGTGAAACCAAGCGCCGTATAAGCCTCAATGGCTTCTTCCAGATCCTTCACCGCGACAACATATTGCGATACACCGTTAATCATTGCGTCCTCCTGTAATTACCAAGCTACGATGCCGTCATTCCTTATAATCCGGTTCATCCCGGTCGAGAATTCGTTTCAGCGCCTCGAAATGAATGGGCGCGCTGTCGGTGTTGCTTTGGGCGAATTGCTGGACGGTGCGCTCAATCACGTCATCCGGCAAACGCCGCAAGGGCAAGCCAGTCGAGCGCGCAATCACCTGCGCCTGACAGGCGCGTTCCAGATAATACAAATGATCATAGGTCCGGGCGATGGTCGAACCCGTGACCGTCACCCCATGCGCGGCCATGAACATGACGCTGCAATTACCCATTTTTTCAGCAATCCGGTCGCCTTCGGACGTATCCAGCGCCAGCCCGTTATAGTCATCGTCATAGGCGATCTTGCCATGGAACCGTAACCCGCCCTGTTCCACCGGCTCCAGACGTCCGCCTTCGACCAGCGTCAACGCGGTGGCGTAGGGCATATGCGTATGCATGACGCAGGTCGCTTGCGGGCACGCCTTGTGCACCCGGCTATGAATGTAAAACGCCGTGGGTTCGACCTCGCGATCGCCCTCTACGATAGTCCCGTCATAATTCGCCAGCAAAAGACTGGAGGCGGTAATTTCAGACCAATGGAACCCATGCGGGTTGATCAGAAACTGGTCGTCGCCAACCGCCAGGCTGAAATGGTTGCAGATGCCTTCATGCAGGCCATGTCGCACAGCCCAGCGAAACGAGGCGGCCAGATCAATCCGCGCCTGTTGCAGTTCGTCCTTACTCAGTGTAGCCATGGGGCGCTCTCTTGTTGTGATGGTCTTGTGTAAACGATTGACCTCTATTATTACCCGCGCCGCAAGGCCTGTCGCAAGGCGGCGCGTAAGAAAGCCATAAGTTTTCGGCCAACCAAATTTTCGGCCAACATTGATGAACGGAGTTCAACCCGCATGATCCCGCGTTACAGCCGCCCCGCCATGACCGCAATCTGGGAACCCACCATGAAGTTCCAGATCTGGCTGGAAATTGAAGCCCATGCCTGTGACGCGCAAGCGGAACTGGGGGTCATTCCGAAAGACGCCGCCAAGGCGATTTGGGACCGCGGCGCCTTTGAAGTCGCCCGCATTGATGAAATCGAGGCCGAAACCAAACATGACGTCATCGCGTTTTTGACGAATGTGGCTGAACATGTTGGGCCAGAAGCCCGCTATTTGCACCAGGGCATGACGTCGTCGGACGTGCTCGACACCTGCTTGTCGGTGCAGCTCGCCCGCGCCACGGACATTCTGCTTGAAGACATGGATGCGCTGCTCAACGCGTTAAAACGTCGTGCGGAAGAGCACAAATACACGGTTACGATTGGCCGCAGCCACGCCATTCATGCCGAGCCCACGACATTTGGCGTCAAACTGGCGGGACATTACGCGGCGTTCGCGCGCAACCGGGACCGATTGGTCGCCGCCCGCGCTGAGATCGCCACCTGCGCAATTTCCGGCGCTGTGGGCACGTTCGCCAATATTGACCCGAGCGTCGAAATTCACGTCGCCGAGAAAATGGGCCTGACGCCGGAGCCTGTCTCGACGCAAGTCATCCCACGCGATCGTCACGCTATGTTCTTTGCAGTGCTCGGCGTCATCGCCTCCTCCATCGAAAACCTGTCCATCGAGGTTCGTCACCTGCAACGCAGCGAATTGCGCGAGGCGGAAGAATATTTCTCACCCGGCCAGAAGGGCTCGTCGGCAATGCCGCACAAGCGCAATCCAGTCCTGTCGGAAAACCTGACCGGCCTGGCGCGCATCGTCCGCTCGGCAGTCACCCCGGCGCTGGAAAATGTGGCGCTTTGGCATGAGCGGGACATTTCCCATTCATCGGTCGAACGCATGATCGGCCCTGACGCCACAGTCACGCTGGACTTCGCGCTGTCGCGCCTCACCGGGATGATTGAAAAACTTGTCGTCTATCCCGACCAAATGAAGGCTAATCTGGACTCCATGGGCGGACTGCATAATTCGCAACGCGTCCTCCTCGCCCTGACCCAAAAGGGCGCGAGCCGCGAAGACGCCTACCGTCTGGTTCAGGAAAGCGCGATGAGCGCCTGGCGCGAAGGGAGCGCGTTTATCGACAAATTGAAGGTCGACGATAAAATCGCCGAATTCATGACGCATTCGGAAATCGAATCTTTGTTCGATCTCGAGTATCATACCAAACATGTTGATACGATTTTCGCCCGCGTCTTTAACCCTTCGTAACGCAGCCCTTGCGGTTTGCGCGGTTCTGCTTGGGCTTCTGAGCGGAGCCGACGCCGCCCGCGCCCAAACGGACGCGGTGACCGACCTCGCCGCGAAGGACCCGTTTATCCTGGTCCGACTGGCTGCGCTTTCGCTTGAAACGCCGGAAGAGCAGGGCGAGGCCCTCGCCGGGCTGGTGGAGGCGGAGCTCTCCCGGAACCTTCTCAAGGAAGCCCGGAAAGAGCTGAAACGGATCGAAGACCCCAACTGGCGCGCCCGCGCGCTGACCCGTTTAGCCGATTACCAACGGGAAAAAGGCCGCATCAAGGAAGCACGCGCAACCCTCGCCATCGCCGCCAAGACGATCGACACCAAGGCGCAAAAGCGGCGAATCAACGACGCGTTGCAGGAAATTGCGGATAAACAAGGCGCGCTGGGCGACTTTTCCGCCGCACGATTGACAGCGCAGCGCATCACCGAAGAAGTCCGGCGGGTCGAAACCCTGTTTACAATCGCCGATCGGCAGATCAACGCCAAAAACCGCGCAGGCGCGAAAAAAACACTCGTCATCGCTCTGGCGCAAACCCGCACCATCAAGGGTCGACAAGCCGACGCTGCACGGTTGACCCTGGCCATCGCCGAAAAACAGACCTATTTAAAAGACTGGAAAAGCGTCCGGGCGAGCCTGAAACACGCAGACAGCCTGATTTTGCATGGCGATTTTCCCAACCGGGACGACGCCTTGGCGGAGCTGGCGGCGGTAAAAAGCAAATCGGGCGATCACCGCGCCGCCATGGATATGGTGCGCTCGATCGACAACGTCGCCTTGCGAATTCGAGCGACCTCCACAGTTGCGCGCGCGGTGGCGCAAAGCGGCGATATGGACGCGGCGATCCCGCTGTTCACCCTCTCCTTCGAATCAATGAACGGCCTGAAAGAGACAGGACTTCGATATGACTTGCTTGCGCATCTGGTTCGTCAGCAAGCCATGGTCGGGCGCTTGAAAGACGCGTTTCACACGTCGGGATATATTCGGGACCGGGAGACACAGGCGCGCGCCTTGTTCGCAATGGCGGAAATTCTGATCAAACAGCAAAAATACGCCGAAGCGCTCAAGCTCACGGACTTTATCCCGTATATCGGCCTGCGCGCCCGCATTTTCGCCGAAGCGGCGCTGGATACCGGACGCAAGGGCGACAGCACTGGCGCCAGCGCGCTTCTGGCCCGCGCGCTGGAACCAACAGCGGTGGAACCCAAGCCTGAATTTCTGGAACTCGCCCTGGAACAGGTCATCGAGGCGCAGATCCTCGTTGGCGATCACGCCACGTCGGAAGCGCTTTTTCACCGCATGCGGGAGCTGATCAACGGTAATCCAGAAGACATTGACCGGATTCGATTGCTCACCCAACTGGCCCGGGCGCAAGGATTACAGGGATTGATTGATGAGGCGGAAATTACTATCGCAGCGGCCTGGCGCACCGCGTGGTATCACCGCAAAAGCAATGTTTATCCCGAAATTACGGTGGGCATTGTCCGCGCGATGATTTCGATTGGCAAAATCCTCAACGCCTTCGACACGGCGGCGCGAATTCCATTGATCGCGGACGAAGACCGCAGCAGCATCGACCAGCCCCGACACCAAGCCTTGCGAGCGGTCGCCGAGGGCGCGGCGGCGGCGGGCTATATCAGAATGGCCATCCGCGCCGCGCGAAAAATAAAGGACCCACCCAGTCGAGCGGC
>JAESSL010000411.1 GCA_016764135.1 Alphaproteobacteria bacterium | reverse complement strand
TCGCCGCACTGAATTCAAGGATTGGCCTGATGTCGATCAACGGCGTCGTCTGGTGCGTATCTGGGTGCGGAATTCGGGGCGGCCCTTTTATCTGGGCTAACCCATAAGTTCCGCCGCCAGCGACGATCTGGCGAAATTTTAAAATTGAAAATGCAACGCCGCCGCGTCTCGTCGCGACGGTCTGTTTTGTCTGAATTGAGGAGAAAGTTACGTGGCTAAAAATAATATTACCGGACGCTCAGCATTCCTGTCCTTGTTGGAGGATGAAGGCATAACGCATTTGTTCGGCAATCCGGGGACGACGGAATTGCCCATCATGCACGCCTTGTCGGATCATCCAAAAATGACCTATGTCCTTGGACTTCAGGAATCGATTGTCGTCGCGATGGCCGAAGGGTTTTCGCGCGCGTCCGGGCAATTGGCCGCGTGCAACGTTCATGTCGCGCCTGGCCTGGGTAACGCCATGGGCGCCATCTACAACGCTAAATTTACCGGTACGCCTTTGATCGTGACGGCGGGGCAGCAAGAGCAGGGCCACGGGCTGACCGAACCGCTGTTGTATGACCCGCTCGTGCCCATCGCCACCCCGCTGTGCAAATGGGCGGTGGAGGTTACGCGTCTGGAAGATTTGCCGCGCATCGTGCGCCGCGCCGCCAAGATTGCGATGACGCCGCCGACGGGGCCGGTCTTCATATCCCTGCCGGGCGATATTTTGAATGAGGAAGCGGGTATTGAGCTTGGCCATCGCACACGCGTCGTCACCGCCATGCGCCCGACCGATACGGCGCTCAAGGCGCTGGCGGCGCGCATTATGGCCGCCAAAAATCCGGTGATTGTGGCGGGTGATGAGCTGGTGCGCTCCGATGCGCTGGCCGAGGCGGCGGATTTCGCCGATGCCGTGGGCGCGCCCGCCTATCAGCAGACCGTGCCCTATGGCGCGCATTTTCTGTCTGAGCACCCGGCGTTCATGGGCGATCTCGGGCGTAATCAGAAAAAAGTCCGCGCGGCGCTGGAACCCTATGATTTGATGATCGTTCTCGGCGCCGATGTGCTGCGGATGTCGGTCTGGGACGAGGTGGACGCCATGCCGTCAGGGTTGCCGATTGTTCAGATCGGCTTGCGAGACTGGGAAATGGGCAAGAACTACCCAACTGAAGTTGCGGTGCGCGGCGATACGAAGGAGACGTTGGCGGTACTGACCCCGGTCATCCGCGCCGCCGCGGATGCGAGTTACAAGGCGGCGGCGAAGGCGCGGCTGGACGCTGTTGCGGATTGCAATTGGGTGGCGAACCGCACAAAGGCGGTGACGGCGGCGCAAACGGAATCCGCGGTGACGCCAATTCAGCCGAACTATTTCATGCAGCAACTGGTCGACGCTATCGACGACGATGTTGTGGTGGTGAACGAAGGCCTTACGACGGCGGAACCGCTCCTGTCGCATCTCGCCTATCGCGACCGGCATGGTTATTTCGGCCTGCCCAGCGGCGGTATCGGTTGGGCGATTGCCGCGTCGGTTGGTATTCAATTGGTGCAGCCGGACCGTCCCGTCGTGTCGGTCATCGGCGATGGCAGCGCGATGTATTCAATTCAGGCGCTGTGGAGCGCCGCGAATATGAAATTGCCGATCACCTATGTGATTTGCGACAACAAGGGCTATCGGATCATCAAGCAACGCTTGAAGGCGTTCCATAATAACGAAAACTTTATCGGGATGGATTTCACTCATCCGGAAATCGATTTTGTGGGATTGGCGCAATCCTTGGGCATGACGGCGCGACGCGTCACCAACCCCGCCGATATTCGTCAGGCCATTGCGGAAGGCGTTCGCAGCGGGAAGCCGAATTTAATCGATGTGATGGTCGAACGCTCGGTCTAGGCGCGCGAATAGTTCCCTGAAATCCTGATACCCGACATATCCGCGAGCATATGCGCTTAGCGGATATGTCGGTTTTATCAGGCGTCGTCGGATTGCAGTTCGGCGTAGATTTCGTCCTGGATGAGGTATCCTTTACCCCAGCCATTACTCATGCCGGCCATCGCCTCGGCGAAGCAGGCCAGTTCCGCCTCGGTGGCGTCGATGGGGATCATCGTCAGTCTTACATTAGTCTCGTCGCCCTTATCTTCAAACGTCACTGTCGTTAACAGAATTCGCGGCCAGTCTGGCATCATAGGGTTCGATACGATGTTCCAGTCGGCGTCCGTGGAGGATTGGCGCCAAACAAGCTTTTCCTCCGGCGTTACGTCTTCGAAGACGGCTTTACTCAGGTCGGATTTTTCGCCCCATTTCATCTCGTTGAGCCATTCGCCGCCCGGTTTCAATTCAAATTTATGAATGATCGTCTCGACGCCTGGGCCATACCAGCGCGCAAGCAACTCCGGGGTTGTCCAGGCGCGCCAGACCATGGCGCGCGGTGCTTTGAACACTCGATCCAATGTGTATTCCGCTTGTTCCGTCATTTGTCGTCTTCCTTTGTGTTTGTATTTTTCATCTGCAGAAGGACGCCGTTGAGCTGATCGAAGCTCGTTCCCCAAAACGCTTTGAACTCGGCGATCCAGTCGGCCGCCGCCGCCAGTTTTTCGGCTTTCAGCCGTGCGGGGCGGCGTTGTTCGTCAATATCCCGCTCAATGAGTCCCGCTCGCTCCAGCACCTTTAAATGCCTGGAAACCGCTGGTTGGCTAATGTCAAAAGGCGCTGCAATTTCATTGACCGACGCCTGACCGTCCGCAAGTCGGGACAATATCGCCCGTCGCGTCGGGTCCGCGAGCGCTGAGAAAATCGCATCGAGGTTAGGTTGCGAGGTTATATAACTTAAATGTTCCATAACTATATGGTTATATAAAAACGCAGCGACGTCAACAGGTGTTTAGCCAGTGGGCGTTTACCCCGTGGATGCTTACATCGAGTTGTCGCGATTGCTGGTTGGGTAGAGCGAAATGCGGGTCTGGCGTTTAATACCAGTTGTCCCAGTCGATCCGGTTTTCCAGGTTTCCGCCATCCAGATAAGCGCGCAGGTTGCGGCAGAATATTTCGATGGTGCGGCGGTTGCCGATATCGGTGGCGCCTGAATTATGCGGCGTGATCAGAACGCGAGGATCGTTCCAAAGACGCGCATCCGGGGGGCCGTCAAATTCGCCAACATAGACGTCCAGCGCCGCGCCGCGCAGATGACCTGTCGCCAGCGCGTCAACCAGCGCGTCTTCGTCGATAATCTCGCCACGCGCGACATTGATGAGCACGGCGCCGGGTTTCATGGCGTTGAACGCGTCGGCGTTGAGGAGCGTCTCGGTCTCCGGCGTCCATTGGCAACAGACGGCGACAAAGTCAGCCTCCGCCAGCATGGCGGTCAAATGCTCCGGGCGCTTTAGTTCTGAATAACCTTCTGGCAGGGGGGCGCCATTGACGACGGTGCGTCTTGTGCCAATGACGCGCATACCGATTGCGGCGCAAATCCGCCCAACATCAAGCCCAATCCCGCCTGCGCCGATAACGCATACGGTTTTGCCTGAAACGACCAGTGGATTAAGGCTGCGATGGTCAAAAGCGCCAGCGGCGCGGTCGCGTTCTGCCCAGTTGAAGCTCTTGGCGAAATGAAAGATGCTGGCGAGAACATATTCGCCGATCCCCAAGGTGTTGCCGTATCCTCGTGACGTGGTGACGGCGACGTCGCTGCCCCAGAGGTCGCTCTTGAGTAGATTGCTGGCGCCGGCGGGTTGTTGGTGAAACCATTTCAACGCCGTGGCGCGGGCGCGCAGATCAAACGGAAACGGCCAGCCGCCAAGAATAACTTCGGCGCCGGCCAGTAACTTATCCCGTTCTTCTCGCGTTCCTTCGCCATTTGACGTCGGCGGCAGATACCGGTTCGAGGCGAATTCTGGCCAGGTTTCGCGGATCTCGCCATCAAACCAGCCGCCGGCGACGGTCAACGAGATAGAGTCGTCGACCGCCTCGATCTGGGCGCGTTCGGCGTCGGACAGACGCTGGATGCTCAAAATGTTCAGCGTGCTCATGCGAAATTCTCCTTTGTCCGTGCCGACGTTTTTAGCTCTGGCTTACATTGTGCTGTTAAAGGAACCGCCATCCATGACCAGATTCTGGCCATTGATAAAGCCCGCATGCTTGCCGCACAAAAACGCGCAGGTTTCACCAAATTCATAGGGGTCGCCAACGCGTTTCGCCGGATTGTCGGCGGCGCGTTTTGCGTACATTTCGTCATAGGTGGCGCCGACGCGATCTGCGGCTTTGCGAAGATTGGTGCGCAGGCGATCGGTGTCGAACGGTCCCGGCAGCAAGCCATTGATCGTTACATTGTGCTGAACGGTTTTTCGGGCCAGCCCGGCGACAAATCCGGTCAATCCGGCGCGCGCGCCATTTGACAATCCGAGGACATCGATCGGACTTTTGACCGTGGAGGATGTGATGTTGACGATCCGCCCGAATTTACGCTCGATCATGCCGTCGATGGTGGCCTTGATGAGAAAAATGGGCGTAAGCATGTTGGCGTCAACCGCAGCGATCCAGACATCGCGGTCCCAGTCGCGAAAATCGCCCGGGGGCGGGCCACCAGCGTTGTTCACCAGAATATCCGGGTCCGGGCAAGCTTTCAGCACCATGGCCTGGCCTTCGGCGGTGGTGATGTTGCAGGCGACTGTTGTCACCTTCGCGCCGGAATCCTTGCGAATCTCCTCCGCTGTGGCTTCCAGATCCGCTGCGGTGCGTGAGTTGATGACTAATTCAACGCCTTCGCGGCCCAGCGACATGGCGCAGGCGCGGCCCGACCCCTTGGAGGCGGCGCAGATAATGGCTTTCCGGCCAGCGATTTCTAAATCCATTTTGGTCTCTCCCTTGTCGATTTTTTTGTGGTTCGTTTGTTATTGAATGGTCTCGTGAGGCGCTACAGAATTTTGCGCGCGAAAGGTATGGTGATAGTTCGTTGGGCGGCCATGGCGGCGGTGTCCAACGCGTCAACGATGGCGAGCGCTGCGTCGAAGGAGCGCTCCATGCGGATCAGAATATAGGACAATACGTCCGGTTCCACCCGTAATTGTCGGTCCTGAAACAGCTTGACCAACACGCCCCCCAACACCGCATCGTCTGGCGCGCCAATCGCTGCAGTGGGCGCCGCGACGAGCCGAGAACGGAGATCCGGCAAATTCAACGTCCAGGTAGCGGGCGCTGTGGTCGCGGTGAGGAGAATGTGCCCCCCTTTGTCCCGCGCGGCGTTGTACAAATGAAACAGGGCGGTTTCGTCCAGGGCGTCGCCGCCATCCACGTTTTCGATAATGCACGCGGCGTTGTCGCCAAGCGCGTCATAGGGGGACTGTTTCGATACCGCGTCCAACTTCAGGAAGACCGCTCTGGAACGATTTCGCCAGACATGGGCCAAGTGTGTTTTGCCGCAAGCGCGGGGACCATACAGCGTTAGGAGCGGCGCCGGCCAATTGGGCCAATGATCCAACCAGGCGACGGCATCCTGATTGCAGGGCGCGATCAGAAAGTCATCGGCGTCCAGGGCGGGGCGGCGGCGTAGATCAAACGCCAGTTGAGCGCTCACGAAGTCTTCTCGTCCGGGGCGCTCGACGGTGTGTCGGCGGGCGGTTCCACCGTGGCCGGGGCGCCGTAGAGGGGAGAGCGCAAATATTGCTCCAGTGAGAAGCGTGCGAGAACCCCGATGACAGCCATCAGAGGCACCGCCAGAAGGATGCCCACAAAGCCCAGCAGCGAGCCGCCTGCGAGCAACGCGAAGATGATCCATACGGCGTGAAGCCCGACCCGTTCCCCCACCAGCTTCGGCGTGAGGATGTTGCCCTCCAGGACCTGACCGACGGCGAATATTACCGCGACGATGACGACGGGGCCGACTTCTCCAAACTGGGCGATGGCGATGGAGACGCCCGCGACGAACCCGACCAACATGCCAAAATAGGGAACGAAGGAAATCAGGCCTGTTAGAAAGCCGACGATGAAACCGAAATCCAACCCGGCCAGCATCAGCGCAACGCCGTAAAACAAGCCCAGAATGATGCAAACCATCGCCTGTCCGCGCGCAAACCCGGACAGGGTTTCGTTGACCAGCCCGATTTGGGTCCGAATGACGTCGGCGCTGCCACGGGGTAGCCACCCGTCGATCTTCGCCACCATATGGTCCCAGTCCCGTAACAGATAAAAGGTGACGATCGGCGTAATGAGCGCCAGAGAAACGAGGGTCAGGAGTGATTCAACGCCGCTGGCGACCCCACCGACGACGCTCAGTAGAAATTTGACGGCGCCGCTGGAAAGCGACCCGAACATGTCGCGGAGCTGGGTCAGCTCATCCGGGCCAAGCCGGTTTTCAAGAAGTCCCATAAGGAAGACCGCTTTTTCCTGCAGGATGGTGATGTATTGCGGAACTTTCTGTGCAAAATCGACAAGTTGCGCCGTTACCAGGGGCGCCAGCAGCAAAAGCAACAGAGTCATCAGGATAAAAAACGCGCCGGTAATTATACTTGTCGAGAGCGTGCGGGAGCATCCCATCCGCTCCAGTTTGTCGCAGGCCGGGTCTAGCAGATAAGCGATCGCCATGCCCGCCACGAAGGGCGTCAAAACATCTCCCAGTACATACAAAACACCCAGGAACGCCGCGATTGCGATCGTCCAGGTCGTGGCCTGTTGGCGAACAGTCATTGGTTACTCTTTGCGCGAGGGGCCGCGCGTTGTTGCGAGGTCCGATTGATCCATTGGTCCAGCGGCCAGCGAGGCGACACGCGAACACCGAAAATGCCCTGGTACAGATAGGCGCCACCGGACGCAACTGTCGTGATTGCGACGATATAGGACAATATCGGGATATAGTCGGTTTCAGGAAAACCAATCCCGATCTCGGCCAGAACCGTCGAGACCAGCACAATTTGCATGAGCGTATTGGCCTTGCTGATCAGGAGCGGGTTCATTTCAACATGGCGGCCCAAGATGTAATACAACACGACCCCGCCAATAATCAGGACGTCTCGAAACACCACGAGAATCACCAGCCATGACTCGATATGGCCTGCATGGCCCAGCGTAATGAACGCCGCGACGAGGAGCGCCTTATCTGCAATCGGGTCCATGAAGGCACCCAGACGCGTGACGAGATTAAACCGTTTGGCGATATATCCGTCGAGCGCGTCAGAAACGCCGGCGGCCACAAATACCCAAAACGCTGTCGCAAGCTGGTCCGCCAGGATCAGCCATATGAGCAACGGCACCGCGCAAATACGCGCGAGCGTGATCAGGTTTGGCGTGTTTTCCAACATTGTAATCGGCCTCACTTGTCGCCAATCCTCTAACTCTAGGCTATTTTAAACGATGGTGTTTGATTTTTAACAGTCGGATTTCACGGGCGGGTAACAGTCAGATTCCAAGGACGAGTAACGATCAGATTCCTGGAGTGGGATCGATTAGCGCAACCGCAGTATCCAACTTGACGCGTCATTGGAATATGACAAGTCAAGATTACGTTGCGCCATGGCGATTTTCAATTGAGCGGCGTCGCCTCGAAACCGTAGCGCCAACGTCGCTTCTTTAATCGACAATCGGGCGATATTAATTTTAATGAGCGACGCGACCCGGTCCAGACGGCGGCGAAGGGTGAGCCAGCTTTTAAAATCCGTGAGAGGCGCGATGACCTGCAAACTTCGCTCGGCGCCGCTGGTCAGCATATTCGCCGATTTCCAGGTTTCCACGGCGTTTGCAATTACCTGCGTCGCTGCGCGCAATAAAGCGTCTGGTTGCGACTCGTCTGGCTGAGTTTCAAATTCGAGGGGGCGCGGCGGCGGGGCGACGCCGTCCAGATCCCCGCCAAACCGCATTATCGAGACTTTTAACGTCGTCGCCGTCACCGTTGCGCTTGGCGACGCTACGGGAATCAAGACGCCCGCCGCATCATATTTGCGCATGATCGCGGCCAACTTTTGGGCGACGCCGCTTGACGCCTGCGCGGCGCTTATCACCGTAAGATCGGAAAAGTCCCCTCGGGGCAATATCAACGGCAGGAGACTCTGATCATTTTGGGGATTGCCCTCAACTGCGCGGCGCCAGGCGTCGAACCACGGATTCGGGTTGTCCCAAAGTAGATCGGCGCCGTGTCTCTGGTATACGGGCAGGACCAGAATGGGTCGGGATTGCGTTTCCGCGAAGGGAATACCAGCTTTGCGCAGCAACGCGCGGACTTGCGACGGATTAAACCGGACCGTCAAACTGGCGAGATAGCGCCCGCCGCCAAACCGTTCGCCGACCAGTGAGAAGTCGCGGATAAGCGAATTCAAGGTTTTCGTATTGGCGTCGGGTAGGCGGTCATAGTCGCGTATGGCGGCGAGTCGTTGCAGCAACAGCCGCAGGGCGGCCTGTTTTCCCTTCGTTAATCCTAGGGACTTCGCCGCGAGTTCATCGCCCGCTTGCGCGTTTATTTCGACGCCGTCGACACGAAACGCATCGCGTTCCGCCGCCGAGGCTGCTATGGACAGAAAAAGAACGTAAGCGAACGCCGCGAATGGAAGGCGGCGGATGAAATTTTGCGGCATTGCAAACCATCCCGGATGAAGTATCTTCTGGCCGCTTTTATATCGTGAAAGACAGTGAGGACGCCATAGCTTCCGATCCAACAAAACCGGGCCTTACTTACAGCGATGCTGGCGTTGATATTGACGCTGGCAATGCGCTTGTCAAAGCAATCGGCCCTCTGGCGCGTTCAACCATGCGGCCGGGCGCAAATGTGTCGCTTGGCGGCTTCGGCGGCATGTTCGATCCCAAGGCGGCGGGGTTCAAGGATCCGCTTCTGGTTGCGGCCACCGATGGCGTTGGGACCAAACTGAAAGTCGCCATTGAATGCGACTGTCACGATACGGTTGGCGTTGACCTTGTCGCCATGTGCGTGAACGACCTTGTCGTGCAGGGCGCCGAACCGCTT
>JAESSL010000410.1 GCA_016764135.1 Alphaproteobacteria bacterium | reverse complement strand
TGTTTGTATTCGCGGGCACTGTGACGTCAAAGCGTTTTATTTTTGAAAAAGAATAAACGTGGTGCGCCCAGGCGTCGCTGTTGGTGAACTCAACTTTGGAGCCAACCGTAATGACGCTGACATAGGGTTGATATTCCGTATCCAATTGATTGATACGCGAAATTTCCGATAACGGCATTGTCTTAATCTCCGCCCCGTCCTTGCGCGTCACTCTAACGACAGCGTCCACGACGGGGGCGCCGTTGGAATCCCGTACGGTTACAACCAAATCCCCCGCGTTCGCCGTCGAGCATAGTCCAGCAACGATGGCTCCAATGCATACGAAGCCAACGCTCAAATACCTTGAAAAATGGTTAATCATGACCTTTAGATTCTCCCCTGCCTCACGCCATTTCTGCACCAATACTACCGAATGACCAATTGTTTGTAACCCCTTCACCGGATGATGCACTCGCTACCGACATTCATCGCGCTCACCAAATATTCACGTCAATCGCCCTTCATGTAGCGCGACACCTCGGGCGTGGACACAGATGTCTCGACATAACCGAACTCTCCCTGCTCTTTCACCTCACGCGCCGCATCGATAAGGCCTGTTAACGCCGCTCGATATAACGACGTCGCCAAACTTATCCGTTGCACGCCCACCGACGCCAACGCAGCGACCGAGAATGACTTTCCCGGCATGCCCGCCATAAAATTCACCGGCTTGGAGACGGCGGCGCACACTGCTTTAACAGCCTCCAGATCGGGCAATCCCGGCGCCATCAATACATCCGCGCCGGCGGCCTCAAAGGCTTGCAATCGTTTTATGACGCCATCAACGTCCAACGTATTCCTCAACAGCCCTTCCGTTCGCGCCGTCAGCGTAAAGTTAAACCCCACCGCCCGCGCGGCCTGCACGGCGCTGGCGATACGCGCCACCGCGACGTCAAATTCGTATAGCGGCGCCGACGGGTCGCCTGTCGCGTCTTCGATAGAGCAACCGACCAATCCTGTCTCCGCCGCCAACGTAACCGTTTCTGCGATAAATTCCTGATCGTCGCCAAAGCCATTTTCAAAGTCAGCGGATACCGGCGCATCCACGGCGTCGACAATTGCGCGGGCATGGTCCAGCGCCTCGTCGCGCCCGACCTTCCCGTCCCGGCGGCCCATGGTGCCCGCAAACGCGCCGCTGGAAGTCGCCAGCGCTTCAAAACCCATACCTTCCAGAATTCTGGCCGATCCTGCATCCCATGGATTTGCGATTATAAATGGTTCCGTCCGGGTGTGGAGCGCGCGAAAATTATCCGCCTTCTGACGTTGCGTAATACTGGATTGGCCTTCGGTCACGTGAACTTCCTTTTTTAAGACACCGTGAATATACACTGCATTTTCAGCGTGGCGATTTTGATAACAAAAATCCACTCAAGAGGGGATTGAAATTACCCCGATGCAGCTTGGGCGCAAACGAATCCCCCGAATTGATGTAGACCTGATTTGATATAGGGGTAATTTTGTGCGGGAAAAGGCAGATAAATCTGCTGTGCGTAAAATTTTAAGGGAATTCTCGATTAAATTACTTTAATTGATCTTAAATATAGAATTACCTTTTACAACAAATACGATAATAATAAACCCTATACTCTTTTTCTATATTGATCCTATACTGTCACAATCAACCAATTTAAACAGGTAATAATTCCCTGTCACAGTAAAAGGCTTAACAGTATTTCAGAAACGCGTCCCATACGGCGTGCCGCCGGATCTCAGCTTGGATCACACCCTGGATCACACCCTGGATCACACAAAAGGGCGATGAGCATCGCCCGTAGGGCTTATGCCGCGCAAATCGCCTTTGGGGCGACGTGCAGCACGGCGTTCAATTTGGCGACGATCGCCTATCTCCAACGACTCCCACAGCTGCCAATTAACGATGCAAGGGCCATTGTCCGGGACAATTTAAATGCCCCGGACCTATGCAAGCGCACGAATTAGCGTCCGTTAACAACGCCGAACACGTTAATTTCGGTAGGTGCTATCCATCCGATCCAAACGGCGCAGATGCCCCGCCCAGCCGAGATCGCTTCGTTGCGTGCCCCGGTTTTCATAAGTCTGATACATTTCTTCACAGACTTCGTCATCGATCAGTTTCAGCGTTTGCCCCTCGCCTCGCATCGCCATGGCGTGCATTTGCACTTCACAGGCGTGCTCGAGACGCTTAATTCCTAGAAACGCCTCGGCGATATTAGCGCCACAGGTGAGCAGGCCGTGGTTCCGCAACACCATAGCTTTATTCTTCGTCCCCAAATCTTCCTGAAGACGCGCACATTCGGCCTCAGCGCCGTCGCGAGACGCAACGCCTTCGTAGGCATGATAGGAAAGGCGTTTGTAAAATTGCATGGACGTCTGGGTCAGTGGCAACAGCCCCTCTTCCATTGCGGAAACCGCCATGCCCGCCGTCGTGTGCGTATGCAACGCGCAGTTTATGTCCGGACGCCCGCCCAAGATGGCGCTATGTATTGTAAACCCGGCGGCGTTGATTGAGTAATTGCTCTCATCGAGGACCTCGCCGTCCATGTTGACCCGGAGCAAGGACGACGCCGTCATTTCTTCGAAATAAACGCCGTACGGATTTAACAGGAACTCGTCATCCTTACCGGGCACGCGCGCGGAAATATGGGTGCCGATAAGATCGGCCATACCGTAGAAATCAACCAGCCGATAACACGCCGCCAAATCAATACGCACCTTCATTTCGTCTTCGGGAATTTCACGCGTCATTCGTCCGTCCTTTCCAAACACTGGCGTCGCCAGCATGCGCTGGCGGCCCCTTCATTACATATATTGATATCGCGGCTGCATTTTGCGTAGCGCTTCGCGTCCACAAGGCCGCATCGAGAAACAGGACGCCAACATAAAGATCCGAAACACCGCGTGTAAAGCCTCACGCAGCTTTGCGCTTATTGGGTGTTCGTTTCGATTATTTGCTGACGCCGCTTTCGGTCCCGGAGCATCGTATATTTTTCCGCATCCGTTTTTCGACCCCACTGCGCAATTTCCGGCAATGTGCGGGTGCATCCATAACAATACCGACTTTTCTGCTCAAATACGCACACACCGACACAGGGACTCAAGTGCGGTTTATCCGGAATTTCGTCTCTATGTGGCATTTTTCACCGTCGAAAAGAAACAGAGCGCGCAACGTTTAAGACGAAATCACCGCCTCTTGCGCGCTTTTCGCGCCGCGTACTTGGCGTCACGCGCAGCTTTACGTACCGCCTCAAGCTCGACTTCCCGACGTGCTTCTTCCTCGACCTCCGCCTCGAGACGGGCTTGCTCGGCTTCTTCCGCCGCAACGCGAGCGCTCTCTACGGCGGCCGACTCTTCGACCACCCGCGCTTTTTCCGCTGCCTTTGCTTCGACCTTCAGCGCCTCTTCCGCCGCTCTTTCGTCGGCCTTGAGTTTACGAGCCGCCATTTTCGCTGCTTTACGTTCAGAAACCAGCGCGCCGCGCGCCTCGCTGGCAGCGCGCTGAGCCGCTCGTCGTTCCGCCAGCGCGGGGTCATTGGCGACATCATTCTTTTTAGCTCTTTTGAGCAAAGACTGCTTCGCCTTCGCTGCTGTATTTTGCCGATTCGCGAAATTCGGCTCAAGGTTCTCCATTCAACCTTACCTTTTACAAATTTTCTGGCGTCATATTTTGAAAATCACGACCGAGAATGAGACCCGGCGCGAAACGCGCCAGCACAACCTGCACAGAAATCAGCAGACACGCCGCAATGTCAATCCAGAATTCGATCTTTATTCGAGTACAGCCAGAGTTTTAAGCACGCCTCGAATTTCCGCCAGACCCTTGAGCCGGCCAATCGCGCTGTAACCGGGGTTGGTCTGTTTGTGTAAATCGTCCAACATTAAATGTCCGTGGTCCGGGCGAATAATAATGTCATTCAGATCACCCGATTCAAATCGGGCGCTTTCGACGCGCCGAAGATTTCGGATTACTGAAATCATATCAATATCGCTGTCCAGGTGTTCGGCTTCGACAAACGATAACGGGTTCTCACGGTCCCGGCGGGTCCCTCGAAGATGCGCGAAATGAATGCGATCCCCGAATTGCGTCGCCATCCGGGGGAGATCATTCTGCGGATGCGCGCCAAACGTACCGACACACAACGTCAAACCATTCGCCGGGCTCGGTAACCGCTGAAAAAGCGTCGAGACGTCCTCAGCGGTGCAAATGACCCGCGGCATGCCCAGCAAGGCCCGAGGCGGATCGTCGGGATGAATGGCGAGATTGACCCCGGCGGCTTCAGCAACCGGCAAAACCATCTCCAGAAAATTGACCAGATTTCGTCGTAAATCGTCATTTGAAATGTCG
>JAESSL010000409.1 GCA_016764135.1 Alphaproteobacteria bacterium | reverse complement strand
TTTTTTTCTTCGGCGCGACGCATTTCCAGCACACGTCGATCGGCGTCGGTTCGGCGGTCGGCGCTTTTACGGCGGCCATCCGATGACCGGTTATCCGGGTTATCTTCTATATCGTTCACAACATTCTCCCCCGCACATTATGCTCGTGCGCGATAGTCGTTCGCGCATCTATAATTTATAACAAAGCGGGCAATTATTTCAACAAATTCACCCTGCATAAATGGACAGCGCACGAAAATATATCGACAACGAATTAAGGCCCTATCAACGCCCGTCCGCATCGTCTTGATCGTCATCGGAATCAAAAGGTTCCTGTGTTGGCCCCCGTAACAATGTCGAGCGCGCAATTTCGTTAAACCCGAAGAGCAGGAGCAACAGACCGGAGATTATCTGGACCCCGACAATGACCTGCACCAGTCGGGTATCCGGGCTGATATCCCCATATCCCAAGGTGCTGAGCGTTACGACGGAAAAATAAAGCGCATCGAGAAACCCAAGCTCCTGCGCTCTCCCCTCCACAAGAAATTGCGTCGCCTCGGTATAACGATCAATGATCCGATAGATGCAGGCGAAAATAATGACGATCAGGGAATAGAACGTCAGGAACGCGAAGGCGGGCAGCGCCAGCCGGGACATGCGCCGAAAAAAGGCTTCAAACAATATTGCGGAATCAAGCAGGAAAATCGACACCATCCGGCTCACGAACAGCACGACCACCGCGATCAGTCCCATCGCCGATAAAAAGACGATCTCGAGTTGGGTCTCTGTTAATCCCACGGGCAGAAAAAACGTTCCGGCCCCCACGGAAAACACGGGAACCAACCAGACGAAAATTCGCCCGATATGCCGGACCTCCCGCAAATGCGGCGCGGTCACAATGGCTTGTATCTCACGCCGTCGCCACACAACCCCACCCAGGAGCGCCGCGATTGGCATCACAAATCCAACCCGCTGCACCCAACCGGACACCGATGAAAAATTTGTTTCGCTGAAAAACACGAAGGTGCAGGCGTAGACGCCCAGAAAATTCGCAAAGGCGCCGTTGAAAAACATGCTGCGTGGAAACAGAAGATATATCGCACCGACGCTGGCGATCAGCGCAAACAGCAGCGCCGGATAAAATTTGTCGGAAATGGACGCCGAAATCAAAACGAGCAGAAAGATCGTAAAGATCAGCCCGCCTAACCAATGCGGTTGTTTCGTTTTCGGCATCCAGCGCTCTCGCGTTTAATATTTCCTATGCGTCGCCAGGATACCACGCCGCCTCGCGTTTTTGAGCGAAACTACGCAATCCCTCTTCGGCCTCGTCCGTCTGACGTTTGGCCGAATGCAACAGCGCCATTTTCTCCGCCATCGCATCATCAATCAAAAATTCGCCAAGTTCCATAACCTGAGTCTTGGTCCACGACACCGCGTCGGGACCGTTTTTCAAAATGGAGTCGATAATTGGCGCTGCGGCCTCGTCCAATCCGCCAACGGGACAGCTTTCATGCACCAGCCCCAGCGCTTTCGCCTGGTCGGCATTGAAGCGTTCGCCGCTCAATGCGTAGCGCCGAACGTTCCGCACCCCCATCGCCGCGATCAACTGCGGAAAGATAGGTGTCGCAACGACGCCCCACCGGACTTCCGTAATCGCGAAAATCGCATCCTGCGACGCAATCGCGATATCGCACGCCGCGACAATGCCAACGCCGCCACCAAAACAGCCCCCATGCACCAAGGCGATGGTCGGTTTCGGACAGGCGTCCAGGCCGCGAATCGCATCGGTGGTGCGCCGGGAGACGTTGTCATTTTCTTCCGCTGATTGCTCCGACACCTCGTTCAGCCATTTAAGATCGGCGCCCGCCTGAAAATGCCGACCATTGCCGCGCAACACGATCACGCGCACGGACTCATCTTCGGCGAAGGCGCCAACGGCATCCATGAGCCCTTGCACAACGTCGCCATTATACGCGTTGTTCACTTTGGGTCGGTTTAGAGTCACCGTTGCGACGCCACGGGCGTCGACACTGGATAAGACAACGGCTTCAGACATACAAATTTACTCCTGATGTTTATTGTTGGCGCCACGCGCCAGAGATAATGGGACTTCTGGATGCGCCAGGGGCTACATCCGAAAAACGCCAAACCGCGTTTCTTCGATTTTTTTGTTGAGCGCAGCCGACAATCCTAACCCCAGAACCATCCGCGTCTGCGCCGGCTCGATGATACCGTCATCCCAAAGCCGCGCCGTCGCGTAATAAGGATGCCCTTCGGTCTCATATTGTTGCTCGATCGGCGTTCTGAACGCAGCCTCGTCTTCTTCCGACCAGGTCTCGCCGCGCTTTTCCATCGCGCTCCGGCGCACAGTGGCCAAAACGCTGGCCGCCTGGACCCCGCCCATGACTGAAATCCTGGCCGTCGGCCACATCCACAGGAATCGAGGCGAGAATGCACGCCCGCACATGCCATAATTTCCCGCGCCATGAGAGCCGCCCACGATCATCGTGAACTTTGGCACATTGGCGCACGCAACCGCCGTCACCAGCTTTGCGCCATCCTTGGCGATGCCGCCGGCTTCATACTTCTCGCCCACCATAAATCCGGTGATGTTTTGCAGAAAGATCAGCGGGATGCCGCGTTGGCAACACAGCTCAATAAAATGCGCGCCTTTCAATGCGGATTCAGAAAACAAAACACCGTTATTGGCGATAATCCCAACGGGATATCCGAACAGATGCGCAAAGCCGCACAGCAGCGTTTTGCCGTACTGTTCCTTGAATTCATCGAAAACGCTCCCGTCCACGACGCGCGCGATGACTTCGCGCATATCGAACGGAATTTTCGAGTCGGTTGGCACAATGCCGTTCAGCTCTTCCGCCGCATAAAGCGGCTCCACCGTTTCGCGGACATCAAGATCCACGACCTTCTTTCGGTTCAAGTTGCTGATGATCTGGCGGCAAATCGCCGACGCATGGTCATCATCCACGGCATAATGATCGGCGACCCCCGATACCCGCGTATGAACATCGGCGCCGCCCAGCGCCTCCGCCGACACATCTTCGCCAGTCGCGGCTTTGACCAAAGGCGGCCCCGCCAGAAAGATCGTACCCTGATCCTTAACGATGATTGATTCGTCGGACATCGCGGGCACATAAGCGCCGCCCGCCGTGCAGGAGCCCATAACCGCCGCTACCTGCGGAATGCCTTCAGCAGACAGGGTCGCCTGATTATAAAAAATCCGGCCAAAGTGGTCCCGGTCCGGAAAAACCTCATCCTGATTCGGCAAATTGGCGCCGCCGGAATCGACCAGATAAATACACGGCAGATTATTCTGGCGCGCGATTTCCTGAAGCCGTAAATGCTTCTTCACCGTCACCGGATAATAAGTCCCGCCCTTGACCGTCGCATCGTTCACCACGATGGCGCACTCGACCCCGGACACCCGACCGATCCCGGTGATGATGCCCGCGCCCGCGATGTTATCGTCATACATGCCATGCGCGGCCAGTTGAGAGAGTTCCAGAAACGGGGAACCCGGATCAATCAAACCGCGAAGCCGGTCGCGCGGCAGAAGTTTGCCCCGTCCCACATGCCGCGCCCGGGAGCCTTCGTTGCCGCCAAGCGCCGCCGTCGCCGTTTTTTCCCGTAAATCCTCAACCAGAACATCGACCGCAGCAGCGTTTGCTTTGAAGTCTTTGGCTCGGGGGTTTATCGCGCTTTTAATGACAGTCATGTATTTCCAGTCAAAGGGTCATCTCAACAAAGGGTCCGCCCCCAATCTATTCCCGTCGCGCCGCATGTTCAAACCATGTGCGCGCCTAGGACGCGGTTAATTGCCGCGCGATCACCAGTTTTTGAATGTCGCTGGCGCCCTCATAAATCTTGCATACACGCACGTCGCGATAAATTCGCTCAACGGGAAAGTCTTTGGTGTATCCCACGCCGCCATGCACCTGGATTGCATCGGAGCAAACCCTCTCCGCCATTTCGCTTGCGTATAGTTTGGCCATGGAGGCCTCTTTCAAGCACGGCGTTCCGTTCTGGCGTAACTCGGCGGCGTGACGGTAGAGCTGCCGCGCCGTTTCAATGCGCATCGCCATATCGGCCAATCGAAACCCGACCGCTTGATGTTCAATAATCAGCTTGCCCATCGAGTCGCGAATTTTCGCGTAGTCCAGCGCCGCTTCATAGGCGGAGCGCGCCATGCCAACGGCCTGCGCCGCAATGCCGATCCGTCCGCCTTCGAGATTCGCCAAGGCGATTTTGAGCCCCTGCCCCTCCTCGCCCAGCATCATATCGGCGCCCAGCCGCATATCATCGAACCGAATCTGACAGGTGTCGGACGCGTGTTGCCCCAGCTTTCGCTCCACCCTGGCGACCTCATAGCCCTTTGTATCTGTGGGGACGATAAAGGCGGATAAACCGCTTTTGCCCGCCGCCGGGTCAGTGACGGCGAACGCAATTATCAAATCGCCGTTCTTTCCGCTGGTGATGAACTGTTTGGTTCCGTCGAGCACCCATGATTCGCCGTCGCGCACCGCGCGCGTGGTAATGGCCGCCGCATCAGACCCGGCGCCGGGCTCAGTCAAAGCGAACCCGCCGAGCATCTCGCCCCGCGCCAAGGGTCGTAGATAGCGCTCTTTTTGCATCGTCGAGCCGTAGCTCAGGATCGGCATGCAAGCGACCGAATTGTGTACGGCCAAAATCGTCGAACACGCGCCATCCCCCGCCGCCACTTCTTCGATAACAGACGCAAAGGCGACCATTTTAGCGCCGGCGCCGCCCCATTCTTCAGGCACAAGCATCCCCATAAAGCCCAACGCGCCCATACGTCGCAAAGCGTCGGCGGGGGAAGATCGAATCCTGACTCCAAGCGGCGGCGTTGGGCGCCAGATGTTCCGCCGCAAACGCTCGCGCGGAATCCCGGATCATGGTTTCTTCGTCGTTGAGTATCACCGCAGATACGCCCGGTTCACCATGGGAAATCAAAGCCGTCGTAATTGATGAAACGCCCTGTGTCCTCGGGCTTCAACCGCTTGATGACATTCATCATGCCGGAGACGCTGACAACCGGGTCAATCGCGGCGCTGGGTCCGCCCATATCGGTGCGCACCCATCCGGGATGAAACATGACGCAGGTTGCGCCGCGCGGTTTCAGATAATTCGATAGAATTTTAACCGACATATTGAGACCGGCCTTGGACGACCGGTAGATAAACCCATCGCCGCCGGTTGTCTGGGCGAGACTGCCCATCATGCTTGAAATAAACACCATCTGCTTGCGGTCGGACTTCAGCACATTCTCTGCAAAAGCTTCCGCGACCCGCAGCGGCGCCAGCGTATTCACGCGCATCACCTCATCCCAGGCTGCAAAGTCGATTTGCCCAAAGTCGCTGTCACGGGGTCCGTAAACCCCCGCATTGTTCAGCAAAAGATCAATCGGCTCATCCGCCAGCGTATCGGCCAGCGCGCGAACCGACTCGCCATCGGTCACATCCAGCGCATGAACCTCGATTTCGATATCCGTACTGGCCAAATCCGTACTGGCGGTGTCCCGGCACGTTGCAATAATACGCCAATCCAACGCCGCGAACTGACGCACGAATTCACGCCCCAATCCCCGATTGGCGCCCGTAATCAAGACTGTGGGCATATGTTCTATTTTCCTAAGCTGTTAAAATTATGACGGCGGTCCAGACCATCGCACCGACGCTCGCGGCGAAAGTAAGCGTCCGCACCCAGGGGACGCCCAGCGTAAACGTCACCGCATGCGCAACGCGCGCCCAGAAAAACACCGTCGCGCACAGAGCCGTGGTTTCATTGGCCGCGCCCGTGACATGGGCGATCAAGACCAACGCGGCGAATGGCGCCAGATTTTCAACAAGGTTTAGATGCGCGCGCTGGCATCGTTGGGACCACGCGGGCGTTGCTGGCGGGCTTTCGGGATACCCGACCGCATTCACCAATCCCCAACTCCCGATTCGCGCCAGAATATACGGGACCCACATGAGGATACACAGCAGCACCGTCCAGGTTAACATTGTTAAGTCTGTCGTCATGATCTCGCTCCTCCCATCACCAGATAATCAAAGGCCCTGTTATTTTGTCTGACGGCGGGGTCGGACCAACAATTCACCACCGCAGTTTGGGCAGACATTGTTCATTGAAGTCGTACAGGGAGAGCAGAACGTGCACTCGTAGGAGCAAATATGCGCCGCGCCCATATCCTCCAGCGCGCCATCGCATTTCATGCACGCCGTTTTCATTTCAAGCGCCATTACGCCGTCTCCTGAAATAATTCGCGGCCAATCAGCATACGTCGAATTTCGCTGGTGCCCGCGCCAATTTCATACAGTTTTGCATCCCGCAACAATCGTCCGGTCGGATAGTCGTTGATATACCCGTTGCCCCCGAGACACTGTATCGCCTCAAGCGCCATCCAGGTGGCTTTTTCCGCAGCATACAAAATAACGCCCGCCGCGTCCTTGCGCGTCGTATCGCCCCGATCACACGCCTGTGCGACCATATAGACGTAGGATTTTGCGGCGTTCATCGTCGTGTACATATCCGCGAGTTTCCCCTGCATCAGTTGAAACTCGCCAATCGCCTGACCAAACTGCTTGCGCTCATGCACATAGGGCAACACCGCGTCCATGCAGGCCTGCATGATGCCCAACGGCCCCCCGGACAACACCAGACGTTCATAATCCAGCCCGCTCATCAGGACATTCACCCCGCGCCCAACTTCGTTGAGAACGTTTTCAACAGGCACTTCGCAATCCTCGTAGACCAGCTCGCAGGTGTTGGAGCCGCGCATGCCAAGCTTGTCCAATTTTGGCGAGGTTGAAAATCCCTTGTAGGTTTTTTCAACGATAAACGCCGTAACGCCGCGCTTCCCCGCATCCGGGTCGGTCTTGGCGTAGACAACCAACACATTGGCGTTGGGGCCGTTGGTGATCCACATTTTTGTGCCGTTGAGAATATACCGGTCGCCTCTACGCTCGGCGCGCAAGGACATGGAGACGACATCGGACCCGGCGCCCGCTTCGCTCATCGCCAACGCGCCTACATGTTCGCCAGAAATCAGTTTTGGCAGGTAACGCCGTTTTTGCTCGTCGGAGCCATTGCGGCTGATCTGGTTCACGCACAAATTAGAATGCGCGCCGTAGGACAGCCCCACCGCCGCCGACGCCCGGCTCAGTTCCTCCATAGCGATCACATGTTCGGTGTATCCCATGGCGACGCCGCCATATTCTTCTTCCGCTGTCACGCCCAACAGCCCGAGCGCGCCCATTTCAGTCCATAAATCAGCCGGAAAATCGTTGTTCTTGTCAATTTCGGCAGCGCGCGGCGCGATTTTATCCGCCGCGAACCGGCGGACCGTATCGCGCAACAGGTCGGCGTTTTCACCCAAATGAAAATCTAATTCCGAGTATGAACTGGCGACCATTCACGCCTCCTTCTTAAAAACAGAACCAACCACGCAGGACTTAAAACAGGACCAGGGCCGCGAGGCTTAAAAAACAGAAAAATCCGACAACATCGGTAATCGTCGTCAAAATTACGCTGGACGCAACCGCCGGGTCCACACCCGCCCGATCCAACCCCAGCGGCACTAATATGCCCGCTAATCCAGCGACGAACAGATTAATTATCATCGCCGCGCCGATCACCAGCCCAATCAAAAGATCATCGAACCAGACATAGGCGATCCCGCAGACCAGAACGGCGAAAATGATGCCGTTGACCCCGCCAACCACAACTTCCTTACCGATGATGTTCAACGCGTTTCTCGCCGTCAATTCCTTCACCGCCAGGGCGCGCACCGCTACGGTCAGCGTTTGCGTTCCGGCGTTACCGCCCATCGACGCCACAATCGGCATCAGCACCGCTAACGCGACGACGCGTTCAATATGCGCCTGAAACAGGCCGATCACGAGAGAGGCGCCCACGGCTGTCGCCAAATTCAATAAAAGCCAGGACAGGCGCAATCGGGTGGTGGCGGCGACGGCCTCGTACAAATCATCGGACTTCACACCGCCCAGTTTCAGAATATCCTCGTCGTGTTCTTCCTGAATGACGTCAACAACGTCATCGACCGTGATAACGCCCACCAGACGACCCGATTCGTCCACGACGGCGGCTTCCGCCAGATCATATTGTCGAAACAGGAACGCCACGTCTTCCTGATCCATAGCGGCGGGGATCTGTTTGAACCCCGGCGCCAGAATATCGGCGATGGGTGTGGGGCGTTGCGAGCGCAGCAACTGGTTGGTCATAACCACGCCCGCGGGTTTGTGATCCGGCCCAACCGCAAATATTCCGTAGAATGTATCCGGTAAATTCTCGCTGGAGCGCATGAAGTCGATGGTTTCACCGACCGTCCAGAATAACGGGATCGCGACATATTCACGCCGCATCAGGCGCCCGGCGCTATCTTTCGGATAGGACAGCGCCTGCTCAACCATAGCCCGATGGCCTTCGGGCATGCTGTCGAGGACCGCTTTCTGATCACCCTCATCCAGGGTTTCGATCAGCTCGACCGCGTCATCGCTTTCCAGTTCAGCGGCGAACCTGGCCAGTTTTGTCGGATGAAAATCGTCAATCAGGTCGTCGCGAAGCGCTTCATCCAGATTGGTGAGAACCAGCGGATCGGTAAACCCGCCCAACAGGGTTTCCAGCGACTCGCGCTGCCCCGCTTTCAAACATTCGAAAAGATCAGCGGCGTCGGCGGGATGCAGCGGCTCAACCAAGCGCCGAACGGCCGCCGCATCGCGACGCGCCAACGCCGCGCACACGTCCTCTATGACCTTATCGGTCAGGCCATAGAGGATTCCCAGGCCATCATCTTCGCTTGCAGCGTTTTGCTTGGCCATGACACGTCCTTGATGACGCCGAGATTACCGATCCTGTGCGTCGACGACGGCGTAAGCGGTCATATTAACGAGACCACGCGTGGTCACCGCTTGCGTCACAATATGCACCGGCTTCGCCATGCCGATCAGCATCGGACCCACGGACAACCCGTCTCCCGTCACCTTCAGCAGGTTGTAGGCGATATTCGCGGCGTCCAGCGTTGGCATCACCAATAAATTGGCGTCGCCGGAAAGGCGCGAGTCCGGAAACACCCGCTTCCGGATGGAGCCATCCACCGCAGCGTCAGCGTGGATTTCCCCTTCGACTTCCATATCAGGGTCTTCACGATGCAAAATGGCCGTTGCTTCACGCATTTTCAACGACGACTCGGTATCGCTCGTCCCGAAATTGGAATGCGACAACAACGCAACCTTCGGTTCAATGCCAAACCGGCGGACTTCCTTCGCCGCAAGACGCGCCATTTCCGCAATCTCGTTTGCGGTCGGGTTTGGCGACACATGCGTATCAGCGATGAAATACGTACCCTTGTTCAGGATCAGCAGGCTGAGGGCGGACACATCGCGAACGCCATCCGCCATGCCGATAATTGGCATAATCGATTCCAGATGACTTTTGTACTGACCGACCGTGCCGCAAATCAACGCGTCGACTTCACCGCGTTTCACCATCATGGCGCCAATGGCGGTCGTGTTGGTGCGCATGACTTCGCGCGCGTAGGCCGGCGACACGCCATTGCGAGCCGTTAATTCATGATATTCCGTGGCGTATTCCGCATAGCGCGAATCATCCTGCGGATCGACCAGCTCGACATTCTCGCCAATGACAAGGCGCAGTCCCAGATCCTTGATCGATTGCTCCACCACGCTGCGCCGCCCGATAATAATGGGGCTGGCGATGCCGTCATCGACCACCACCTGGACGGCACGCAAAGTGCGTACTTCTTCGCCCTCGGTAAAGACGACCCGTTTCGGATTGGCCCGCGCCTTTTCGAAGATCGGCCGCATGACTTGCCCGGACTGAAAGACGAACGCCGTTAATTTCCGGCGGTATTCGTCAAAATCCTTGATG
>JAESSL010000408.1 GCA_016764135.1 Alphaproteobacteria bacterium | reverse complement strand
GGCGGACGCGGCGCGCGGCGCGATTATTCTGGAGCGCGCCGTTAAAGGGTTGGCGACGCTTCTGCGCGACGTCGAACAATTCAATCTCGAATTATTGAAAGACAGGTTTGTTCCTCAGGAATCGTAAGAGATGAGCGAGTGGAAGGGTTTGTTGATTTTCTCCCGGCCTTTCAGGAACGCCAATTCGATAATGCAGGCGCAAGCGACGACGGTGCCGCCAACCCGCTCCACCAGATCGATTGACGCGGCCATGGTGCCGCCAGTCGCCAGCAAATCATCCAGAATGACAATTTTCTGTCCCGGTTTCACCGCATCGGCCTGAACGGCGATGGTGTCCTGTCCGTATTCAAGGTCATAGCTCAGCTCTACGGTCTCGCCGGGCAGCTTGCCTTGTTTTCGGATCATCGAAAATCCACAATCCAGCTGGAGCGCCAACGGCGCGGAGACGAGAAAACCACGCGAATCGATGCCGAACAGAAGGTCGGGCTTCAGCGGCGCAACGATGTCGGTCAATTGCGCGATGCAGTGCTTCCAGGCGGCGGGATGCGCCAGCAACGTGGAAATATCATAAAAAAGGATGCCGGGTTTTGGAAAATCGGGCACGCCGCGAATGTGGTCCTTCAGGTTCAAGTCATCATCTCCATTAGCTCTTGGTTCGGCGGTTTTGGCTCTTGGCTCGGCGGTTTGCGCCGCGTCGAAGTTTCGTTCGGGATCATCAAATCCAAAGGCTGGGACGCAGCGCGATATTGTATAAAACAGTCGCATCGCGTACCGATGGCGTCGGTGATCGTCGCCGTTATAATATGTGACGCGCGGCGGCGCCAAAGGATTGTATCGGTGATCAGGTTTTAAGGGACGAACCGACCATATGAAAGAAGACGCTCAAGGCCCAATTTTCAAGGATTTGTTTCCAACGGCGCTGTTCGTCACGCGCGTGCCGGATCAAGCCGCGATAAACAAATCTCTGATGCGCGAGATTGAAACGGTGCGCGCCGAAACGCCGAATGGCCGTCCCGACGCATGGTCGTGCAATGTTTACACAACAATCAACAATAATTTTACGTTGCACGAGCAACCGGGGTTTCGCCGTCTGACCGAGTATGTGCTGGAGGCTGGCGCGCTGTTTGCCGAAGGGATGAAATACCCGATGGAAAACAACGAACTCGTGGTGGATAGCTGTTGGTTGAATGTCTATGGCCGCGATCAGTGGCAGGAACGTCATAACCACAGCGCCAATCCGATTGTTGCGGTTTATTATGTTGCGGCGCCGCCGAACTGTTCATCCCTGATCCTGCATTCTGAACTGGCGGATACGATGATACGGCCCCGCTACCAAGGGAACGACCAGATCGATAAATATACGGTTCAGGTCGACCCGGAACCCGGCATGCTGGTGCTCTTCAATGGATTTTTGCGACATTCGGTGACGTCCAGCAGGGTTGACGGCGAACGTATCAGCATCGCAACCAATCTAAATGTGAAGTCGAATGTTGAGTAAATTCACCGGAGAGGAACAGGCGTGACGAAGCTTACCGGTAAATTTTATGGCCTTTTCCCCTCGCTGCTCATGCAGGACAGGCTTTCGCCGCAGGACTCAGATCTCAATATCAAGTTGAGGGCTGCGCTCGTCGCTATCCGCGCTATTACGCCAAACGGTCAGCCGCTTCATTCCGCCTGCCAGTCCTACACGACGCAGTGGACGGATGATAAACTTCATCGGCGTTCGGAACTTGCCGAAATTGTTGCGCTGGTCCAGGACAGGGCGACAATTTACGCTGAAAAATCCATGCTGGATCTGAGCGTCGGGGCTTTACGGATCAACGCCTGCTGGCTGACTGTTCTCGCCAAAGGCGAGGCGGTTGAGATGCACACGAACGCGAATTCCATTTTTTCGGCGATCTATTTCGTGGATATGCCGCCGGAAGGGTCCGTCTTGCGCTTTTTCTCCTCTGTCGGTGAGAATTGGCCCGATATCCCGACCACGGAGCGGAACACGTTAAACAAACGGATGGAAATTGTGGAAGCGCAGTCTGGGGAACTGGCTGTCTTTCCCAGTCACCTTATCAATGAAATATGTCGTCATGACAGCACGATAGATCATGTCAGTTTGACGTTTACGTTCGACTTGGCGTTAACAGACACGGCATGACCGGGTGGGTCTCTGGCGAATGATGTGGTGAGTATGGTATCGAACGGGTAGCGTCGTTTAGCCGTATGTTTTGGGACTGTAAGTTAGGTCTCGTGGGCGATGGGGAAGCGCATGACGGATAGGCCGGGATGGTTGGAAAGTTCAGTTGACGGCGACCGATTGATTCTGGTCGGCGGCGGTTGCTGGACATTCGATTTTGCGGCCAGTCTCGACCTCGCGTTGAAAGCATTGCCGCCTGAAACGCGCCGTGTTGAGTTTCAGATGGCGCAGCTCGACGCCTTTGACACCGCAGGCGCATGGCTGTTGCGTCGCACGCAGGAAGAATTTGAAGCGGGCGGCGCGTCGGTGTCCATATCCGGCGTTGCGGCTGTATACGCTCCGCTCTTTCAACTGGTCATCGAGGCGGAAAAGGATCACCCGGAAATCGACCGGGCGTACGTAAATCCACTCGTCGCCGCGCTTAACCGTATTGGGCTGATGGTGTTCGACGCCGCTCGCGAAGGCGCTAATTTACTGAATTTTCTGGGACTGGTGATTGTCACTCTGGCGCGGTCGCTGGCCTCGCCGCGACGGTTGCGCCCGACCGCGTTGGTCAGTCAGATTGAGCAGACCGGGTTCAATGCGCTTCCCATCGTTGGCTTGCTGCTGTTTTTGATTGGTGTGGTGCTCGCCTATCAGGGGGCTGATCTAACGCGACAATTCGGTGCGGAAATTTTGACCGTCGATGGGTTAGCCATCAGCGTCCTGCGGGAAATCGGCGTGTTGATTACGGCTATTTTGGTCGCGGGCCGCTCTGGTTCCGCCTTCACCGCGCAGATCGGCACTATGAAGGTGAACGAGGAAGTCGACGCCATGCAGACTCTGGGGCTTGATCCCATCGAGGTGCTGGTGTTGCCGCGGGTCGTCGCCTTGCTGATCACATTGCCGTTGTTGACCTTCTTCGCCGATGTCGCGGCCCTGCTGGGCGGCGGCGTCATGGTGGTGTTTGCGTTGGATATCAGCTTTGTACAATTCGTTCATCGTCTGCATGACGTGGCGTCCTTGAAACAGTTTCTGGTGGGTATGGTAAAGGCGCCGGTCTTCGCATTCCTGATTGCGCTGGTGGGCTGTTACGAAGGATTATGCGTGGGCGGCAGCGCGGAGAGCATCGGGCAGATGACGACCAAGGCGGTGGTGGAATCGATATTTCTGGTGATTGTCGCGGACGCCGCCTTTTCAATCATTTTCTCCACGCTCGGAATATAGCGGAGTAGCGCGCGATGGCGGACGCACCTTCAGAGACGACGACACAAGAGGACAGCGTTATTCGGGTGACCGGGCTGCGCACCCAATTTGGGGCGCAGGTGATACACGACGGATTGTCCTTTTCCGTTCGCCGCGGCGAGGTCATGGGGATTGTTGGCGGGTCCGGCACGGGTAAAAGCGTGCTGTTGCGCACGATTCTGGGACTAAATACGCCGCGAATGGGTGAGATCGAAGTGCTGGGGCAAAATACCCGAACGATCACCAACGCGTTGAAGCGTCGTTGTGGGGTGCTGTTTCAGGATGGCGCGTTGTTCTCATCCCTGACCGTGGCCGAGAATATTCAGGCGCCGATGCGCGAGCATTTGAAGATGCCGCAATATTTGATGGATGAACTGGCGGCGCTGAAAATTGCGATGGTCGGTTTGCCGCCGGATGCGGGGCCCAAGTTTCCGTCCGAATTATCGGGCGGAATGCGCAAGCGCGCCGGGCTCGCGCGGGCGCTGGCCATGGATCCGGACATCATCTTTCTGGACGAGCCCACGGCGGGACTGGACCCTATCGGGGCCGCCGCCTTCGATAATCTCATCCATGAGTTGCAGAAAAGTCTGGGGTTAACCGTATTTATGGTCACGCATGATTTAGACAGCCTGTCGGCGATTTGCGATCGCATCGCCGTATTAGTGGACAAAAAAATTCGGCTGGGCACAATGGCGGAACACATGCGGGACCCGCATCCTTGGATACAGGAATATTTCCATGGACCGCGCGCCCGTGCGGCCCTTAAAGACGACATTCCGGCGGTGGTGTAGGCGATGGAAACCAGAGCAAGTTATTTAATCGTCGGCGCGTTTACCCTGACGCTTATTCTGGGCATGGTCAGCGCCGTTGTCTGGCTGGCGGATGTGGAATTCAACGAAGAATACGCGCGCTACAATATCTTTTTCAAAGGGTCCGTCACCGGATTGAAAACCGGCAACGCCGTGCGATATCGCGGGGTGCCGGTGGGTGTCGTCGTCGATATGGGCATCAACCCGGATAATGTGGAGCAGGTTCGCGTCACCATCGAGGTCCCGCGCGGCACCCCGGTGAAACAGGATGCGGTCGCATCGCTTGAATTTCAGGGCATCACCGGCGTGGCCTATGTGCAGATCACCGGCGGCACCCATGATGCGCCGGAGCTGGAAGCGCAGTCGGGGCAGAAATACGCGGTCATTCCCTCCAAGGCGTCGGGCATTCAGGAAGTGCTTGAATCGGCGCCGGAGCTCGTCAGTCGAATTATCGATCTGGTGGAAAACGCCAACAAAATTCTGAACGCGGAAAATCAGGCCAATATCGCTTTGACCATCGAGAATATGAGTAAAATCACCGGGTCCCTCTCCGAAGGGTCGGGAGATGTGCGGACATTGCTGAAAGACGGCGCCGAGATGGTGGCCGAACTCCGCGCGGCGTCTTCGGATGTTCGCCTTCTCGTCACCGAGGCTCGAAAACAGGTGAATGGCGTTGGCGGCGAAGCACAGGCCGCCGTTACGGAAGTGCATGGGCTGGTGCGGGATTTACGCGCTGATTCCCAGATCCTTATTCAGGATTTGCGCGCGACGGTCGCCTCCCTGAAAAAAGTTGCGGATGAGGCGTCTGGCGCGCTGACGGGGATTGGGCCGGAACTGAAAAAGACCATGTCGAAACTGGGCGACGCTGCGGGAAATCTGTCAAAATCGCAGATCGCTTTAACGTCGATGATTCAGGAAAACCGGGAGCCCATCGTCAATTTCACGACATCGGGATTGTTTGAATTGACGCAATTGATCGCCGAGTCCCGCAGCATGATCTCGGCGCTGACGCGAATTTCAGGACAGATTGAGCGGGATCCGGCGCGGTTCCTGTTTGGCGATACGCAACGGGGAGTCGGTGTGCGATGAATACAATATCGAAGCGAGTATTGAGCGCCTCGGCCTCACGGGTTGCGCGGGCGGCCTTGGTCGCCTTGTCTGGTCTGGTCTTATTGGCGGGCTGTTCCATAGATTTGCCGGGCTCGTCGCCGCCGCCGCGTTTGTATGTGTTAACGCCGAAAAGCACCTTCCCTAAGGATCTGCCGAACGTTAAGTGGCAATTGTTGATCGAAATCCCGCATTCTCCAGCGGGGGTGAACACCCAACGCATCGTTCTGCGCGACAGCCCGATTGAATTGAAATATTTTCATCGGGCGAACTGGACCGACCTGGCGCCCAAGATGGTGCAGGCGCTCCTCGTGGAATCGTTCGAAAATTCCGGTCACATTCTGGCGGTGGGGCGCGAGGCCATCGGGTTGCGTGCGGATTATGTGCTGAAAACCGAGCTGCGTGAATTTCAGGCGGAGTATGTGACTGAAATGTCGCAGAGTGGTCAGGGCGTGGACCTCGACGCCGCGCCGCCGCAGGTTCGGGTCGCCATGAACGTCAAGCTGGTGAAATTGCCCCGGCGGTCCATCGTCGCATCCAAAACGTTCGAAAATGTGGTGGACGCATCGGCGAACTCGATGGAGGCTATTATCGGCGCTTTCGACAACGCCTTGGGAAAGACACTCAAGGGCGTCGTGAGCTGGTCCTTGCGCGAAGGCGAGGCGGCGGCAAAACAGCAGTAACGCGCCGCCGACTACAATTGACCGGGCTTTAACGGGTTTGGCCCGGCTTGGTATTTAGACTGGCGCGAAATTTGGACCGGCGCGAAATTTGGACCGGCGCGAAATTTGGACCGGCGTGAAATTTGGAGATGACATG
>JAESSL010000407.1 GCA_016764135.1 Alphaproteobacteria bacterium | reverse complement strand
TTACGCCGACGGACGCGCCATTGCGGTCGAGAGGACTCAACCGCCCACCAAGCTTTGGGTCTTTCAATAATCTGTCAAAAATCAATGCTCGGGTAATTGCGCTCTGGGCGAAGGTTTTACGCGCTGCGCCAGAATCCAGGTTGGTGCTGAAGTCCCGTCAGTTGGACGATGATCGGGTCGCTGAGGGTGTACGGGTGAAATTTGAAGAGCACGGCGTTACGTCGGATCGTCTGACTTTGCTGGGACGCATGGCGTCAACGGAGGGCCATTTAGCGCTCTACGGAGAGGTTGACGTTGCGTTGGACCCTTTTCCCTATAATGGGGCGACAACGACCTGTGAAGCGCTTTGGATGGGGGTCCCTGTCGTCAGTCTGATCGGCGACCGACATGTCGGGCGGTTTGGCGTGGGATTTCTGCACCGCGCGGAATTTCCGGAATGGGCGGTGGCGACGGAGGATGACTATGTCGACGTGGCGGTTCGTCTCTTATCGGAAAGACCGTCCCGAGACGCGCTGAGGGCGAAAGTCGACGGATCATCCCTGTTGGATAGCGCGCTGTTTGTTGGTGAATTGGAAAATTTATATCGAGACGTTTGGCAGCGGTATTGCGCCGGTCGATAACAAGCGTCCTGCGGAAACACACATAAAAAGGGCGCAGCTTTCGCCGCGCCCTCCTTAAAACAAGCCTTTGCAGAAGCGTGATGCTATTTACAGGTGAAGGTCATTTTTTTCTTCACGCCGTTCAGGTAGGCGACATAGGTTTTCTTTTTGATTTTCGCCAATTTGTAATTTTGCGGCGCGGCGATCCCGAAATTCAAGGACAGTACATCGCCGTTGATGCTCCACTTGCCCTGAAGGGTCGATTTGCCGATCTGGCGATCCGCATTCCCTGATGTTGCTGAAATATCCTTGTAGTAGTAGTCCGTACCCC
Organism: Alphaproteobacteria bacterium; assembly: GCA_016764135.1. Lineage (GTDB taxonomy): Bacteria > Pseudomonadota > Alphaproteobacteria > UBA8366 > JABJJH01. The sequence goes on along the minus strand of JAESSL010000407.1, from coordinate 15,329 downwards.
TGTCTTTACCCTTCTTGCCAGCTTTCCAGCTGCACATTTTGCTGCCTTTTGCGAACTCTTTGGCCAGTTCTTTGGCGTTCATGGTTTTTACGGATTCTTTTTGCTTCATTGGTTTCACTTCTTGGGTCGCGCAACCGGCAACGGCGAATGCGACCGTCGCAACAGCAATAACTGTAAATATGGATTTCATTGTAATCTCCTACCCTTATTCGCCCCTGAGGTTTTAGTGAGGCTATTCCCAATTAATTCTTGGAGTTCCGCATCACCGGGCGTCGATCCGCGAAAAATCATCGCTGTGATGCAATACTACCAAAATACCCTAACGATGGACGATCCTATCAAATTTGCGACTGCGGGAAAGGGAAAAAACCTCAAATTCGATGGTGAAAAAGGCGATTTACCCGAGCGTCGCTTCAAGATTGAGGCTCATTAATGTCCCATTCTCTTTATCCATATGCGGGATGTAAGCTTGGGAGAAATCATCGTATTGCGCATGATCTGTTTCTCGCCAGTTCCATCGTCGCACCGATACATAGCCCAGCTCTTCCAACTCTCCGGTTAAAAAGGGTTCGTCGAAGATCATTTTATGGAAATCATGGTCATCGCGTTGTCCGCCGGAGATTAGTCCGATCAGGCCGCTCAAGCCGTCCTCCAGTCCTTTTTCATAGTATATCGCCGCACAGGATCGAAAATCAGGGACAGAGATGCGCAATAACCCACCGGTTTTCAATACGCGCGTCCATTCCCGCAACACCTTCGTAAAGGCGATGCGTCCAAAATGCTCAAGCACGTGACAGGCGTAAATCATATCAACGGATCCATCCTCGGCGAAATGCAGATCATCGGCGCCGGTCACGTGGTGGATATGGGGGAAGGCCTTGATGTCGACGTTGATAAAGCCAGGAATTATGCAATTCCCGCATCCTATATGGAGCCGGACGGGAGCGTCGTCGGTGGATAGCCTCGTTGCTGACGGGTTGGGCATAGGCGATACATCCAAGTTTGTCGCATACAGGAAACGCAGTTTCAGCCTCTCCGGCCCAGTACTGAGAGGGAAGTCTTGTACATACAGGCTGCCCAAGGGCCAAACGCGCCGCTACTACGGATCGCACGCCTTATACATTTTTCGATACCTTGTCCGCCAGCGCGAAGATATAATTGCAGATAGGGTATTGTCAGCGAAGCTGGCAAAACGACCGAAATTTGGATTTGAGGTATTCGTATATGAGTTACGAGACAAGTGTGACCGTCACAGAGGACGCGTCTCCGGTTATGGATGGGTATAGTTTTGATGTCGCCGCGCTGGAGTCTTATATGACCGGAAACGTCGATGGATTCAGCGGTCCGTTAACGGTTGGACAATTTATTGGCGGCATGTCGAACCCGACCTTTTTGCTGAAAGACGGACACGGTCGTCGTTATGTCCTTCGAAAAAAGCCGCCTGGCGAGTTGTTGCCGTCGGCTCATGCTGTCGACCGCGAATTCAAGGTTATGCAGGCGCTTGGACAAACGGATGTGCCGGTTGCAAAGGCTTATGCGCTTTGCGAGGACGAATCGGTCATTGGGCAATCTTTTTATATCATGGAATTTGTTCTGGGCAGAGTTGTCCGGGACATGTCTTTGCCGGATTCCAATCCGACGGAGCGCGCGGCGATCTACGATTCAATGAATGATGTGTTGGCGCGACTTCACAAGGTGGACTTTAAAAGCGTGGGGTTAGGCGACTTTGGCCGGGTTGGCGGATATATGACCCGTCAGGTCAGTCGATGGACCAAGCAATATCGAGCGACCCAGACAGATGATTTGCCGTCGATGGAGGCGCTTATCAAATGGTTGCCGGACAATATTCCGGACGACGCGGAAACAACGATTGCGCATGGCGATTTTCGAATGGAAAATTTGATATTCCACCCAACGGAACCAAGGGTATTGGCGGTCGTTGACTGGGAACTTGGAACGCTTGGCAACCCGTTATCGGATCTCGCCTATAATTGCCTGCCCTATCATATGCCGGACCCCAACCGAGGGGATATTATCAACATTGATTTTGCGAAATACGGGATACCGTCAGAGGCCGAATACATCGAGAGCTATTGCCGCCGCACCGGTCGGGATGGCATTGAAAACTGGTCTTTTTATCTGGTCCTCTCCTTGTTCAGACTAGCGGCGATTGTTCAAGGGGTCTATTTTCGCGGCGCCCAAGGAAATGCGCCATCGCCGGAAGCTGTAAAAATGCGGGACCTTCCGGTTCTGTGGTCGAAAAAGGCGATTTCGATTATTGAAAGCGCCGCCTGAACAACAAACCAGTAGCCCCGCATGCTCTTGATTTCACAAAAAAATGCGGGGCGTACGTACTCCGTGGTTTAACCTCTCACGCTGGCGCGATAATCATGTCGGCGAAATTCCAACCGGGCGATTTGCTGTCGATGCACTTCGTCCGGGCCGTCCGCAAATCGTAGCGCGCGCATGAGCGCCCACATTTTCGCCAGCGGGAATTCCTGACTCATCGCGCCACCGCCATGGAGTTGCATCGCGTGGTCGATGACTTGCAACGCCATGTTTGGCGCCGCCACCTTTATCATTGCGATTTGCTGACGCGCCTCCTTATTGCCAACCGTATCCATGGCGTAGGCGGCCTTGAGCACCAGTAGCCGACACATGTCGATATCGATCCGACTTTGGGCAATGCGTTCCTGCGTGACGCCGCGATCCGCCAAGGTCATGCCCCAGGTCGTCCGTTGAACGGCGCGCTGGCACATCATTTCTAGCGCGCGCTCTGCGACTCCGATGATTCGCATGCAATGATGAATTCGGCCTGGCCCCAATCGACCTTGCGCAATTTCGAAGCCGCGGCCTTCGCCCAGGAGCATATTTGACGCAGGGACCCTGACATTGTCGAAGATCACTTCCCCATGCCCATGAGGGGCGTCGTCAAACCCCATGACGTTCAACATGCGTTTCACCGTAATGCCTGGCGTGTCGCGGGGTACAAGGATCATGGATTGTTGACTATAGGCTTCAGCGTTGGTGTCTGACTTACCCATGACGATAAGGATTTTACACCGGTGGTCGCCAATGCCGGAAGTCCACCATTTATGGCCGTTAATGACGTAATCGTCACCGTCGCGAATGATGCTCGTTTCGATGTTCATGGCGTCTGAAGAGGCGACGTTTGGTTCCGTCATCGCGAATGCGGAACGAATTTCGCCGGCCAGTAAGGCCTCCAGCCACTGATCGCGCTGGTCTTGCGTTCCATAACGAACAATTGTTTCCATATTGCCAGTGTCCGGGGCGGAACAATTGAAGACTTCCGGAGCCCAATGCACACGACCCATAATTTCACACAGCGGCGCGTATTCCAGATTGGTCAATCCTGCGCCGTAGTCGCTTTCTGGCAAAAACAGATTCCATAGCCCTTCTTCTTTGGCTTTGGACTTCAGTTCCTCCAGAATTTGAACGGGCTGCCACCTGTCGCCTTCCGACACTTGCTCGTCAAATACCGTTTCATTTGGGTGAACGTGATCCCGCATGAAGTTTTCTAGACGTAACGCCAGTTCCCTGGTCGTCTCCGAGTATTCAAAATCCATGAACTTATATCCTCAAAATATTGACGGTTGATCCTTACGGCCTTTACGGTTCGCTGCAAGGAATAAGGTGTCGCAGCTCGACGCGGACCGGTCTCAGTTTATGGAGGATGCGAAAGTGACGGGATCAACACTTGTGAAACGGATGTTCACCCCTGTGTCTGGTTATCTCTGCGCTATGGTTTTCGCCGTTCATGCGTTTGGCGCGCCGAATGAGCGTGAGGCTCAGGCGGCTTTAAACGCCGGGAATTACACCGAAGCGATTCGTCAGTTTACGCGGTTTGCATCCCAAGGAAGCGCCACCGCGCAATATTCTTTGGGCCTCATATTTAGTCGTGGATATGGAACGCCTGAGAATTTTTCAACTGCTGCAAACTGGTACAAGAAGGCCGCCGATCAGGCGCATGTTGAAGCGCAATTTGATCTTGGCGCTCTATACCTACGTGGAGAAGGTGTGCCTCAAGACGCGTCGCAGGCGGCGAAATGGTGGCGCAAGGCTGCGTCCGCCGGTGATGCTTTCGCACAACGGAGTCTGGGCGACCTTTATCTAAAAGGGGATGGCGTCAAGCGCGACCTAGTTCAAGCGTATAAATGGAAGATGCTGTCGGAGCCCAGACATAATGCTGGGCGCATCCCCTGGGGCGCGCTTGGAATGCGATCCCTCGCAAAGTTACTGACCCCGAAACAATTGGGTGCGGGGCAACGCGCTGTGCGTAAATGGATTGTGTCAAAAAAAGTACAACCCACTGTCGACTGAAACGTTACTAAAAGGTTTAAGACAGTTCCGTTAAAAATTTACACCCCGATACTTAAAATAGTTGCGAATGAACTCATTCGTTGTCGACAGGTGCGAATTTCCTCGTTAGCATGTCCATACCAATGTTAACGCTCAAGGTCGAAAAAAAAGGGCGGCGGGGGTTCGAAATACTGAGCTGTCGATCGCCATAAAAATAGCCAGTGCGAAACGATTGGAACGAAAATAGGCTTAGGCCTGGACGTATGAAATTAGCAGCCATGGGAGGCTATTTTATGTCGAAGGAAAACACAGAAAACGGTGTAACTGAGAAGCAAGGTCAAACTCGACGTGAGTTTATGACAAAAACAGGTGCCGTCGCTGGTGCGGCGGCGCTTGGAATGTCGGGTGAGGCGAATGCGGCGAAAAAACGTCATCCGAAACGAGGTGGCACATTACGGTTTGCAACACGCTCCGACTCACGTGGTCTGGATCAACATAGAAACTATTATTACTACGTGTCCCATCCTTTGGCGGCGACATCCATGGGTATGTTTGACGTCGACTTGAAGATGGAGCCAAAGCCTGGAATTGCTGTTGATCATACAGTATCAAAGGACCTTAAAACCTATACATTCAAGCTCCGTAAAGGGGCGACATTTCACGATGGATCCCCCATCGATGCAGAAGCGGTGAAATGGAATATTGGTCGAATTAAAGATCCGAAAATTGGCCATTCCTTTATCCGATCTAGTATCAAGGATGTTGAATCTGTTGACGTAATTGATTCACACACCATTAAATTCAATCTTGATAAACCGAGTGGCGTGCTTGTCGCCAGTCTGACTTATTATCCAGTCCAGTTCATGTCGCCCAATAGTGTGGGCAACGCGGATAACCACCCCATTGGGGCCGGTCCTTTCAAGTTTAAATCCTGGAAGAAATATGACCGGACAGTGCTGGAACGCAATGAGAATTGGTGGGAAACTGACGATCAGGGCAACGCTTTGCCATACCTTGATAAAATTGTTGGATTCCCCAAAAAAGAAGACCGGATTCGCTTGACGGCCCTGCGCACCGGTGAAGTCGATTTGATCGAAAACATGGCCTATACGGATGCGGCCGGGTTTGACAAAAAATACGGCGCTAATTTCAATACTTGGGACGTTCCGCAAGTTGGCACCGGCTATCTTGGATTTAACCTGAAAAACGGTCCTTTCTCGTATAAAAACCCCAATGGCAAAATGATGCGGCAGGCAGCTGCCCATGCCATTAATCACGAGGCCATTCACCAGGCAATCTTCAGCGGCTTAAGTGAAACCGCGCGTGGTTTCTACAGTAAGGCGAGCACTTGGCATATGCCGGAACTGGAACGTAAGTATGAATACGATCCAGACAAGGCGAGGTTCCTGTTGAAAAAGGCTGGCGGGATGGACGAGCGGCTTGTCCTGACGTCTCGTGATGCATACGCCTATATGCATCAGACCGGTGAAATAGCTCATGCGATGCTGACAGAAGCCGGGTTTAATATTCAGCACGAAATTCATCCTTACGCCGTGCTTAAGTCTAAGTGGAAAAAGGGTGAATATAGTATCGATTCGACGGCGAACAGTTATCGTCCTGACCCGGATCGCTGGTTCTCGGCGAATGTCTTGTCGACATCGTCAAACACCAAACTACGTACAGGTTTCAACAATCCGAAAGCTGATAAGTTAATTCTTGAAGGCAAAAGAACGTTGGATCCCGCGAAGCGGAAAGAGATTTATCAGGAAGTCGAAATGATTATTAACGACGAACTGCCGATGATCTATACGCATTTCATCCCGCTTACCTGTGCGGCGACGAAAAATCTGAAAGGGTATGAGCCTGCGTTTAACGGGCCTTACAGCACTCACATGTCTGGTATTCGTACCGCTTGGTTGGGCTGATTGAACGAACATTATTCGGGGTGTTGAAGTTTTCGTCAACACCCCGGGTTTCGTTTCCTCAAGTTAAAGAAACCCCGTGTTTTGTACCCCTAATTCAACGCCGCGTATGTATTACATAGGCTTGGCTCAAGGTGGATTCTGCTCATGCTGATTTACACAATTAACCGAATCCTCCACATGATTCCGGTCCTTTTTGTGCTTACCGTCGTCGTGTTTATGTTCATCCAGCTTCTGCCAGGCGATGTGATCGATACGCTTATCGGGGACGAAGAGGCCGAAGATCCAGCGACGCGTGAATTGTTGATGAAAGAATATGGTCTGGATAAGCCGATTTACGTTCAATACGGCGTTTGGATTGGTAAAGTGTTACAAGGCGATTTCGGAAAATCCTTGGTTACTAGGCGACCTGTTGCATTAGAGCTCTTTGAGTCAATCCCTGCGACTGTATACTTGGCCGTCGTTGGCATTAGCATATCGATGTTAATCGCAATACCGTTAGGCGCGATTGCGGCTGTAAAGCGAAACTCGCCGACTGATTACACAGCGCAAATAGTATCGTTAATAGGCATATCCATACCAGAATTCTGGTTTGCAATAATGTGCGTCCTATTCTTTTCGCTTTATCTGGGCTGGTTACCCTCCTCTGGATATATGAGTCCGTTCGAAGACCTAGGACAAAGTCTGAAGTATTTAATATTACCGGCCGCAGCGGTTGGGTTTCGACAGGCGGCCTATACGACGAGGCTGACACGCTCGAGTATGCTGGACGAAATGAATAAGGAATATGTCGATACCGCACGTTCTCTGGGCTTCAGTGAGAAGAAAGTAATTTACAAATACACGCTGAGAAACGCGATGATCCCGACAATCACCATCAGTGGATTACAACTCGCTAATTTGTTGGGTGGCACGGTTGTTTTGGAGACGATATTTGCGTGGCCAGGAATTGGGCAGGCGATCTATCTGGCGATTATTGATCGGGATTACCCGTTGATTCAGGCTGGAATTCTGGTTCTTGGCGTTATTGTGGTTATCGTCAATTTATTAGTGGACTTGTTATATCGAGTCTTGAACCCGCGCGTAGCATTGAACTAGCAGGGGCGACGTCATGTCCGAGATTCACTTGCAGGGTGGCCAACGAAAAGTTGGCGAAATTCACATCCCAACTTGGCAAGAGCGTTATGAGCGTGTGAAGGACGCTCTAATCGATGCTGTTCAGGAACTATATAAGAGTAAAACCGCATTTATCGGCGGGATGATGTTGGTTGTTTTAGCCATTTTACTCTTATTGACGCCTGTATTAACGGATTATGATCCCACGAAACCAGATTACTCCGCGTTTTTGGAACCACCGAGCGTAGAGCACATTATGGGCACTGACCGTTATGGTCGTGACATATTTTCTCGTGTCTTGTGGGGTGGGCGCCGTTTGGTCGTCATTGCAATTGCCGCCGTCGTGTTCGGGTTATCTTTAGGAATACCTTATGGTGTTTTGTCTGGATATTACGGGGGATTTGCAGACAGCGTCTCCATGCGGGTGGTTGATGGATTGCTCGCGTTTCCAGGGATACTTTTATATCTGTTGATTGTGACGTTAGCGCGGGAGTGGCACTTAGAAGGTTTTTGGAATGATCTGATATTGGTTTTTGCTCTTGGGTTCGCATTTTTTCCTGAGGTTGCGCGCCTAGCCCGTGGTTCAGTCTTAATCGAGAAACAAAAAGAATACGTGGAAGCGTCTCTGACGATTGGTGAGGCGAGTTTGTACATTGCGTTACGCCAGATTTTACCAAATTGCATGTCACCACTGATAGTGAACGCGACCGTGCGCCTCGGTTTTGTGATTCTAATTATTGCCGCGTTATCGTTTCTTGGATTGGGTACGCCGCCGCCAACGCCCGATTGGGGTGCGGATTTAAGCGCTGCGCGCGATCATATGGAATCCAATCCACTCATCGCAATATTCCCTGGCTTGGCAATTTGTTATACCGTTCTCGCTTTCAATCTTTTTGGAGATGGTCTGCGCGATATTATGGATCCCCGGTTGTCGGACCGATAAAAGAAGAGGGTATAAAGATTTAAATGGCAACAATACGTAGTCGGAGCGGCCTGGGCGACGAAATAATAGATATAAAACCGCCAACATTTCTTGAAAGAGTACACCACGCTAGAACAATAGCTATTGATGCCCTGGAAGAACTTTATAAAAGCAAAACAGCTTTTGCGGGCGCAATTATGCTCGTAAGTTTAGTAATTATCCTGATTTGTGCTCCGATAATATCCGAATACAACCCGATAAAACCTGACTATGATTCATTTTTACAAGAACCCAGTGCAGAGCACATAATGGGTACCGACCGTTTTGGTCGAGATATTTTTTCGCGTGTTTTGTGGGGTGGGCGCCGGCTCGTATCAATTGCAATTTCAGCGGTTATATTTGGATTATTATTGGGGATCCCAGTTGGAATCCTCTCAGGGTATTACGGAGGCTACATCGACTCTATTGCAATGCGGGTGGTCGATGGCTTATTGGCTTTTCCGGGTATTTTACTTTACTTACTTTTGGTTACGCTCGCTCGGGAATGGCATCTTGAGGGGTTTTGGAACGATTTAATTCTAGTCTTTGCGCTGGGGTTTGCTTTTTCTCCAGAAGCGGCGCGACTTGCGCGGGGCGCTGTCCTTTCCGAAAAACATAAAGAATACGTCGAAGCCTCTTTGAACACAGGGGAAGCAAATCTTTATATAGCATTTCGGCAAATTGGACCAAACTGCATGTCGCCACTCATTGTCGAGTCCACCGTGCGCTTAGGTTATGCTATTTTGATTATTGCGGCTTTGTCTTTTCTCGGGCTTGGAACTCCGCCGCCAACCCCGGATTGGGGAAGTGATTTAAGTGCGGCCCGCGATTATATGGAGACAAATCCATATGTAGCAATTTTTCCTGGCCTGGCCATTTGTTATACGGTTTTAGCATTCAACCTGTTTGGTGACGGTCTTAGGGATATTCTGGATCCACGTGTCGTCGAACGATAGAGTAGATAAATCGTACTAATAAACCGCAAAGAAAAACAGCACACTCGTTTAAAAAGGAGTGTGCTGTTTTTTATTACCTGAAATATATATTAAAGGTTGTGACAAGCAACGTAATGGCCTTTTTCCACTTCCATGAGCTCTGGCATATCGACAGAACATTGAGGTGTTGCTATCGGACAACGATTACAAAGTCTGCACCCGGGAGGTGGATCAATTGGCGTTGCAACTTCACCTTTTAGCGTAAGAACCGGCGGTTTTGATAATGGATCTGCATCTGGAACAGCATCAAGTAATGCTTTGGTGTAGGGGTGTTTCGGGGCGTTAAAAATATCTGTTACGTCTCCCGTTTCTACAATCTTTCCGACATACATAACGGCAACACGATCACTTATATGTCGTATGACGCTCAAGTCATGAGCAATGAAAATATAAGTGAGCGAAAGTTTTTCCTGCAATTCACGAAATAGGTTCAACACTTGCGCCTGAATTGAAACATCCAGCGCAGAAACAGGTTCATCGCCAATGATCAATTCCGGATCGACTGCGAGCGCCCGTGCAATTGCAATTCTTTGGCGTTGTCCGCCACTAAACTCGTGCGGATAACGGTCGACATGTTCCTCACCCAGCCCCACGAGATTGAGTAATTCGAGTACCCTTTTTCGTTTTTCAACCCAATTATGCGCCAGATTATGAACCTCTAGCGGTCGGCTGAGGATCTGCATAATTGTTTTTCGAGGGTTCAACGAGCTATAGGGATCCTGAAAAACGAGTTGTATCGATTTTCGTGTTTTTTGCATCTCTTTGTGGCTGAGAGTTAGGAGGTTTTCTCCTTTAAAGAGGACCTCGCCGGCTGTTGGTTCTACCAATCGCGTAATGAGCCGGGCGGTTGTCGATTTTCCGCAACCGCTTTCACCAACGAGACCAAGTGTTTCGCCTCTTTTGACCTTGAAGTCGATCCCGTCGACTGCTTTCAACGTTCTCGTTTTGCCGGCAAGTCGCGAAACTGTGTCATTATCAAGCAGAAAGTGCTTGGTAAGGTTCCGTGCTTCTAAGAGATACTCACTCATTGTCGCCCCACCTATCAAATTTAATTTCTAATTATGCAAGTGGCACGCTGCAAAATGCCCGGGCGCCAATTCCTTCATTTGAGGGATTTCCTGTTTGCAAATGTCCATTGCGTGATCACACCTGGGATGGAATTTACAGCCTGTTGGCGGATCCATCATATTGCAGACCAGTCCCTTAATTGGCGTCAAAAACCGTGTCTGTTTATCGAGCCTAGGGATGGAATTCAACAAGCCAACGGTATACGGATGTTGAGGATTTGCGAATATTTCTTTTGTTGGCGCTAACTCAACAAGGTGTGAAGCGTACATGACCCCGACGGTGTCGCAAGCATGCGCAACGACGCCAAGATTATGCGTGATGAAAATCAGCGACATGTTGAAACGGTCAATCATGCTACGAATTAAGTCGAGTATGACCGCTTGGATCGTAACATCCAGCGCCGTCGTTGGTTCATCCGCAATCAAAAAGGTCGGGTCGCAACTGAGCGCCATGGCCAACATGACCCTTTGCCGCATACCACCACTGAATTCATGAACAAAACTGTCCAGTCGTGAACCCGGAGAGGGGATTCCAACAAGTTGCAATAACTCAATAACTCGGTCATTAGCATCTTTTTTTGACATTCCCAAATTCGTCCGCAAAGCGTCCGATATTTGGCTTCCCACGGTGAAAACGGGATTAAGAGCGCTCATCGGTTCTTGGAAGACCATGGCGATTTCATTACCGCGCATCTCTCTCATTTGTGCGCTGGTTTTCTTGTAAATATCATCGCCCTTGAATAGGACGCGTCCGCTCACAATTTCGCCTGGAGGGCTTGGAATAAGGCGCATGATCGATCTGGCGGTCACTGATTTTCCGGAGCCGGATTCCCCAACCAGACCGAATGTTTCACCTTCTTTAACTGAAAAGGACAAACCATTAATTGCAGTCAACTGCCCTCTTTTTAAGTGGAACCGTACGGTTAAATTTTCAATATCAAGGACATTTTCCGTCATAGACCGTAAACCCCTCCCACCGGTGTGACCCCTATTTATGTCGGAGCCTGTACGTTTTTTTTTGCAATTACCCTTTTTGGATGCAAGCCCTTAATTTTTAACAGAACTTACTAAAAGTGGGAAGAAAATAACTCCTTAGTTTCGATTTAAATCAGTTGTAATTTGAAAAGTTGTCCTCGGATTTTCAGTGATCTATTTAAAGTATTTTGAAATGAATTCTGTGGATTGAAGGATGACGTCCTGGACGGCCTGATTTTTCAGAAGAGGTTGATGGATTGTAAACCAGCCTTGATAAGAGATTTCATTCAAAGTCTCAGCCAATGGCGCCATATTGATGCCATTCGGGTCAGAAATAGGAAGAAACTGAACTCCCACCAAGCCATTTCTCCTTGTTTTGAAGGATACAGGGGAGTCTGGGTCCAGTCGGATATTCTGGAAATAGAAATTAAAGAGATGCGGTGATAATCTTCGAAGGCCCTCCGCTGTAGGCGTTTCGCCACACGCCAGTAAATTTGCGGGTTCATAGGTTACGCCAAAATTCTCTCTTTTAACTGCGGAAACTACTTCGAGGGCGCTATCAGTTGTTTCAAAAAGTGATCCCCAATGAATTTGCTGACATAATTTTATGCCGCGTTCTTTAGCGATATCCGAGGCGCGCTGCACATCCGGGATGTCTGCGGCGTCGTGAATCATGATGCGGACGAGGGTCGCCCCCAATTGAGTCGCAAGGTCGAGATAGGGTGATATGTTCCGAATAGCGTCCGTGGCGAAGCTATTGTTGATGGCGAGTGGCAAGTCACCCGTCACCATTGAAGTCTGCAGCCCAAAATCATCCAATGTTTGACGGATCTCGGTGACTTTTTTGCGAGGCGAGTCAATTGAGACGATTGAGGCGCGCATTGAAAGACCGTCGAAATGAGCGTCTTTGGCCATACGTGCGAGGTCACCTAACGGGGTGACGGCGATATCTTTACGCTTGGGAGATTCGGCGACGCGAACTGACAGAGAGAACTTCATTAACGCCACGTCGCTTCCATCATTTTTATTTAGATCAATATTCTTTGATTTTATCCGTATTTGAAAGCGCCTTCGCCATCTTACAAATGGCGTGCCGCTTTTTTTTCTGAGAGATCATATTAAAAGCTTGTAGTAACTCCTGCACGTCGGCGGAGTCATACGGGTCGGTCTCTGGCAATGCTTGCACAGATTCCGGGGTTGGTTTTCGTTGTATCGTGTCAGGCATATCATCAAAGAAATATGAAACCGGTACATCGAGTATTTGGCTGAGTTCGTGGAGTCTGCTCGCTCCGACGCGATTTGCGCCGTGTTCGTATTTTTGAATTTGTTGAAAGGTTAATCCAATTTGATCACCGAGCTTGGATTGACTCATTTTTCGGAGTTTTCGTAGTGTTTTCAATCGGCCACCGACATGTAAGTCAATTGGATGGGGGGATAATTTTTTCATTAGCGTTCCTGAAACGGGTAATTTCAATATCTAACAGCGCATGTTCCATGAAGGTGCGCGCTGAGGTTGCCCTAATGAATAAATTAAAGTTGTAAAAATTTCGTTTACTCATCTGATATTAGGCAGATTTTTTTAAATGTTTATTTATGGGTCGTAAGGGTACTTGTACGGCAATTAAAATTACTGCATTTTAGTGTTATAAGCCTGTCAGAAAACCACCACTCATAGAAAAAATGGAGGTCGCATGAGCGTCTCAATTGATACAGCGTCCAGCGTGGGCGATACCTTGATCAGTGAAACGATCAATCACTTACATAACCGGGTAAGTGTCCGGAAATATTCAGATAAACTGGTTTCTTCGGAAATAATTGACGCCGTACTGTCAGCTTCTTTTCGCGCACCTACGTCCTCTAACATCCAGGCGTACAGCGTGGTTATTGTTCGGGAACAGGAAACCAAAAATAAGTTGTCTGTCCTTACGGGCAATCAAAAACACGTTGCTAATACGCCCGTTTTCCTAGCGTTTTGCGCTGATTTAACGGGAATGGAAGGTGCGTTAAAACGTCACGGCCACGACATGGAAGACAATAATCTGGAAATTGGCCTCGTTTCGACGATCGATGCGTCGCTGGTTGGAATGTCTGCTTATCTGGCGGCGGAATCGTTAGGACTTCACGGTTTGATGATTGGCGGCGTTCGAAATGATACAAAAGCGGTCGCTGAAGTCTTGGGGTTACCACGTCGTGCATATTGTGTGTTTGGCATGTGCCTCGGTTGGCCAGCGGAGACGCCGGAACTTAAGCCGCGTATGGCGTACGAAAATATGGTGCATCATGAAAAATATGATGTGGCCAAATCCGAAGCTCAGTTAGACGCTTATGATAAAGCATTGGCGGAACATTATCGGAGTATTGGAAAAAATACGACGGATGCATCCTGGACTGATGATATTGATAATAAATTTAGTATTCCACGCCGAACAAATCTGCGTTCGGCGCTGAAGGACTTAGGGTTCAATTTTACCTAAATTACAAAATTTCAGGCGCCGTTTAAGCCATTGGTCGGCGCCTGAATGTTTTGTGTGGAGTTGCGGGTTACTTAACTGCGGACGTTTTCGATAAAAATGATCGATAGGCGTCTTCCAGATCCAGCGTGAAACTGTTGGCGTCGCAGAGAACGGATTTATTCATCGTAAGACGTAGGGTTTGCCTTAACTTTGATAAATCATTCCCCTGAATTGCACATCTCTTCGCTATTTGGACATACTCTTCCGTATTTTTTGCAATCCAGTTTTCGAGTCCGACGCGACGAAGTAAACTTGCGCCAACTCGACTGGCATGCCGGTTTCCGCTCAGTGTAATTGTAGGGACCCCCATCCACATTGCTTCACAGGTGGTCGTGGTGCCGTTATAGGGGAAAGTATCCAACGCGATATCGATATTCTGATAGAGCGATAAATGCTCCTGCGGTGAATTTGTTCGTCCTTTCAAAGTGATACGTGATGTATCGATACCGATTTGTGAGAATTTATCAGTCAATTTGGAGCACACGACGCCATCTGAAAATTGCCGCGCTTTCAGGAAAAGCCTCGACTTCGGTATTTGCAGGAGAATGGACGACCAGGCGTCGACGACAGTTGGGGAAATTTTGGCCGCGTTATTAAAAGAGCCAAAAGTAATGCAGCCATTTTGTAAATAAGGGGAAGGGCTAACTGTTGGCGCGTCATTCAACGGTTGATAACAGAGAAAACCATTCGGAAGCCGAACCAGTTTCTCGCTGTGGTGACTTTCTGAACCCGGGGGATCCGCAATACAGTCGGTTAGCCGGTAATCCATTGCGGTCAAACCAGTGGTGTTTGGATATCCCAGCCAACTGATCTGGACCGGGGCCAATCGGCGCGCAAACGCAGGTAATCGATTGTTGGCGGTGTGGCCTGATAAATCCACAAGTATATCAATTTCATCGGTAACCACGCAGGTTGCAAATTGCGTGTCGGAGAGATTGTAAATACTGCGCCAATGTGTGGATTGCGCTTTCAGGCGGGTCGTGACGGAATCAGGGCTGTCCATTGCTGCGTAGCAGTATATGTCAAATTTTTCCTTGTCGTGATGTCTGAGGACGGGTTCAAGAAAATAACTGACGGAATGTTGTCGAAAATCACCAGAGACATATCCAATCCTGATCGGTCTGTCTGTTTCTGATCGGTTTTTTTTCGCCCAAACAGCTCCGGGAGCGGGGAAAGGGCTTCCGGTGACCATCAAATTCAGGGAAACAGCCCAGCGTCGATGCGCCTCAAATATTTCTGAAGGTGATTGAGAATGATAGTTGAGACTCATAAGCAGATTGGATTGTGCGGTGTTCGAATTTGGATTGGCGCGCGCGGCGCTTTTAAACAGTTGGCTGGCCTCCGACACCTGGCTTTGGTCTTGTCGCACCGCCGCTAGATTACTCAATATTTCCGCATTGTCTGGATCAAGGGATAACGCGCGTTCCAGCGCATTCGCGGCGCCGGAAATGTTGCCGGCG
>JAESSL010000406.1 GCA_016764135.1 Alphaproteobacteria bacterium | reverse complement strand
GCGCGCATCACAGCGTTTCGAAACAAAAAGTAGACGGGTTTAGAAATCCGGGCGTCGGGCGCGACCTATAGAAATACAGGCGGCCCGACGCTGATCTGCCGCGTTAGCGCGGCACCAGGACCATGATCATCTGGCGACCTTCCATAGAAGGATGCTGTTCGACCTTGGCCTGTTCATCCAGCTCATCGCGCACCCGGTTCAAAACATCTCGACCGAGTTGCTGATGCGCCAGTTCTCGACCGCGAAACCGCAAGGTCACCTTGACCTTATCGCCTTCGTCCAGAAATTTGACCATCGCCCGCATTTTAACATCGTAATCATGCTGGTCGATATTCGGTCGCATCTTGATTTCTTTGACGTCGATCGTCTTTTGCTTTTTGCGCGCCTCATTCGCTTTTTTCTGAGCGATATATTTGAATTTCCCGTAATCCAGGATTTTACAAACAGGCGGTCTGGCGGTCGGCGACACCTCGACAAGGTCGAGACCCGCAGCGTCCGCGTGTTCCTGCGCCTCAGCAATGCTGACGACGCCGATCATTTCTCCATCGGCCCCAACCAGACGTACTGATTGTGATTCGATTCTATCGTTGACGCGCGGGCCTTCCCGGACCGGTGCGGCGTTAAATGGTGGACGAGCTATAGATTCCTCCTGTGGTTCTGTTTCACAAATATAAAAACAATTTTGTCGTCTGTTTTGGAAGCCGAGTCAATGGACTCCCGAAGCTCGCAGTCCAGCATTTCGGTCCCGACACTCATTGGGAGCCTCAATGTGGCGGCGTCGCCTCTGTAGAGAGTGTATTAAGTGCGTCCTCAAGCGCAAGAATTTCCTGCGCTTTTCCGCCAAGACGACGAATGGCCACGGTCCGATTTTCCGCCTCTTGTCGGCCAACGACCAGAATTAATGGCGTTTTTCCGACTGAGTGCTCCCGTACCTTGTAATTAATTTTTTCGTTACGGATATCAAGTTCCACTCGCATTCCAGCCTTTTTAAACGCCGCCGCAACTTCTTTGGCGTAATCATCCGCATCCGACGTAATGGTCGCGACGACTCCCTGAACCGGCGCCAGCCACAGGGGCAGACGTCCGGCGTAATGCTCGATCAACACCCCAATGAACCGTTCAAACGATCCCAGAATGGCGCGATGCAGCATTACAGGGCGGCGTTTTTCACCGCCTTCAGCGATATAAACCGCATCCAGACGCTCCGGCAGGACGAAATAAACTTGCAGCGTGCCGCATTGCCATTGGCGCCCAATCGTATCCTTCAGCACAAATTCCAGTTTAGGGCCATAAAAGGCGCCCTCGCCGGGGTTGAGCGTAAAGGGCAAACCAGCGGCCTTTGTCGCGGTCATCAGCGCTTCTTCCGCCTGATCCCAGACGGAATCCTCACCAGCGCGCACTTCCGGCCGATCCGAGAATTTGACTTCCACCTCGTCGAAACCAAAGTCGCGATAGATCGACAACAGCAATTCGCAAAATTTCTTGGTTTCCGACACAATCTGGTCTTCGGTGCAGAAAATATGCGCGTCATCCTGCGTAAACGCCCGAACGCGCATCAATCCATGCAGCGCGCCGGACGGCTCGTTGCGGTGGCACGACCCGAATTCAGCCATACGGATTGGCAGATCGCGATAACTCGTGATGCCTTGGCGAAAAATCTGCACATGGCCGGGGCAATTCATCGGTTTCAGCGCCAGCACGCGCTCATGCTCGTCTTCGACCGTGAACATATGCTCGCGAAACTTCTCCCAATGGCCGGAGCGTTCCCACAATCCGCGATCGACCAATTGCGGCGTCCTCACCTCGACATAATCGGCGGCGTCCAGACGCTTGCGCATATGAGTTTCGCAAACCCGGTACAGGGTCCAGCCCTTGGGATGCCAAAAAACACTGCCCACCGCCTCTTCCTGAAAATGGAACAGGTCCATTTCCCGGCCAAGGCGACGATGATCGCGTTTTTCCGCTTCTTCAAGCCGGTGCAGATAGGCGCGCAGCTCCTTATTGGTGCGCCAGCACGTCCCATACACCCGTTGCAATTGCGGGTTCTTGGGGTCGCCGCGCCAATAGGCGCCGGCCAGCTTCATCAACTTGAAGGATTTTCCTAGCCGTCCCGTCGACGGCAAATGCGGTCCGGTGCACAAATCCACCCAGTCGCCTTGCCGATAGAGTGAAATCTCCACGTCTTCGGGCAAATTGCCCACATGCTCGGCCTTGAAGGTCTCGCCCTTTTCTTCAAACAGGCGCCGCGCGTCGGCGCGGGTCCAGACCTCTCGGGTGATGTCCTCGTCGCGGTCGACGATCTCCCCCATACGTTTTTCGATGGTTTCGAAATCTTCCGGCGTAAACGGCGTCTCACGATGAAAATCGTAATAAAACCCGTCATCAATGGACGGACCAAAGGTTATCTGCGTGCCCGGGAAAAGCTCCTGCACCGCCTCCGCCATGATATGCGCGCAATCATGGCGCAGCACTTCAAGCGCGTCTTCATGATCGCGGGTGACGATCTCCAGCGCCGCATCCTGTTCAATCAGAAACCGTAAATCGCGCGGCTCCCCATCGACCTTTACGATAAGAGCCGCCTTGGCGAGGCCGGGGCCAATCGACGCGGCGACCTGCTCGCCAGTCACGGCGCCGTCGTATTCGCGAACGCTGCCATCGGGTAGTGTAATCGCCACCATAATAATACGTCTCATTCTATTTCACGCGCCACAACCAAAAAGGGCGCAATGGCGCAACGGTTTAACGCAAGCGCAGCGCCGCTTCAACCGCGTTTACGTCAAGCTCTCCCAGTGATGCGCGTCGCAGGATGGCGACATCCGCCCCGCGCGGCGCGCACAAGGCCGGGTCCGACGCGTTGGAGAACAGCACAAGCGACGGACAACCCGACGCCGCAATCAGGTGCATGGGGCCGCAATCATTGCCAACTGCGCCCGCCGCAGCGCCCGCCAACGCGGCAATATCCGCCAGGCTGGTCCTCCCCGTTAAATCGATAACATCCGGAAACAGTTGCGTTATCTCAGCCGTTGCAGCCTGATCCGCGGGACCGCCAATCAACACAGGCGCGCGCCCCGCTGCGGCCAGTTTTTTCGCCAACGCAGCGAAAGATTCCGGCGGCCAACGCTTCGCCGGGCGGTGCGCCGACCCTCCCGCGACAAGAAGAACATATCCGGCGGGTAGGTTAAATTTATCTTCATTGCGCGGCATCCACGACAGGTCCGGGAGCGGCACGTCATCGATTCCCGCCGCCTTCAATTGCCCGCGATGACGATCAATCGTATGCAATTTATTCCGATGCGGGTTGGCGTCCGGATGCGAACATCCCGGCGCAATACCGCTCCATTCGGGTCTGGGGCGTCCCCAAAAGCGATAATATAAATTGGTCCGGTCCGCAGTCTGAAGGTCATAAACACGGTCAAACGCCCCGCCGCGCAAGCGCCGACGCAACTCCAGGACCGCCGGAAGGCGCCACCAGGGCGGGCGGTCGTCAACCCAGACATCATCAAAATATCCAGAGTCTCGCGCCAGACCAACAAAGGGCCTGGTCGTCAATAATGTGAGGCGCGCCCCCGCGTGATGGCGCCAAATCGCGGCGAAAGGCCCCAACGCCTGAACGAAATCACCCAACGCGCCCAGTTTGATGACCAGTATCCTTTGGTCCTGCCCCGTCACGTGGCCCTCACCCGTCACAGCCCCGCGCCGTTCATGGAAGGCCGTGCTGCGCTGCAATGACGGACCGGTAAACCTCCAGCGTCGCGTCGCCCATGGCGGTTTTACTAAACCGTGATTGCGCGCGGGCCCGCGACCGCTCCGACAACGCCTCGCGCTCCTGCGCGGAAAGGTTCAACGCATCGCGCAACGCATTCGCCAGATCTTCCGGCTCGCCAGGTTTGGCCAACCAGCCTGTTTCGCCAGGCTCGATGATTTCACGGCTGGCGCCATGAT
>JAESSL010000405.1 GCA_016764135.1 Alphaproteobacteria bacterium | reverse complement strand
CTGGCGAAATGCTCCATTGTCATTAATTTGGGTAAAAACCGCGCACGCTGGCTGTCGTCGCCAAACGCGTCGATCATCCAGCACGCCATATTGTGAATGGAAATATAGGCCGCGGTGGAGACGCACCCGGCGGATAGCTCTTCAAATATCAACGCCGCATCGGCGCGGGATAAATTGGAGCCGCCGTGTTTTTCACCGACATAGATTCCAGCGAAACCCAACGCCGCCGCCTCGCGCAAGGCATCGACGGGGAAATGGCGGTTTTCGTCCCATTGCGCGGCGAACGGCGCCATTTTCTCGGTCGCAAATCCGCGCGCCATATCCTGAAACGCGCGTTGGTCTTCGCTTAACCGGCCATCAAGTAACGACATTCCCACCTGCCCACGCCTATTCGCCATCGCTCCGCTGGCCAATTCACCATCGGTCGCGCCCACAAATTCAAGGGCGCAACAAGCAGAGCGTCTGATCTGCGTAGCATAATAAGGGAATTCTATTCAAATTTTATGAACTTTACGCAATCAAGATGCGCTTTGGACCATTTGGAACAATCAACTTACAGCTGTCCCTGACGTCAAACGCCCATGACCTCATTCGGGTCTTTTTCTTCCTGACGCGCGTCGCCTTGCGATTCCGCTTCAAGCGTCTTGGCTTCCGCATGCAGGCGCGCGCGGTGAATTCGGTCATTCATCACCCGCATCATCACCATGCGCAATTTGAGTTTTTGGCCGGACAGCGCGTGCTCGTCGGTTTGATTGTCGGCGAACAACTCGCCCGACGCCTTGTGATACGCCAAACGAACATCTTCGTCCCCTTTTCGGGTAAACAAAGAATCGATGATAACGCCAAAGCAGGCCTTCAACTTTTCAGTTGTGTCCGCTTCATTCAACAAAGAGATAAAACCGACCTTCGGCGCCTGGAACACAATCATCCAGTCAACGGAACCATCAGGAAGTTTTGGCCATTCCATGCGCTAGCACCCTTTCGTATTATTCGCGAAAATCGGCAAATTTAACCCCTATAAAGTGAATTAGGTATTTCACTGAAGAAATCAACAAAAGCGAGGTCGCTCAAAATACATACTCTAAAATATTCAACGCCTTACATTGACGTTTATCGCGGCCAATTACAAACATCCCTGCAGGGTTTGAATAAATACAAACGAAAATGGGGCGACCCACCGGCCGCCCCGTTTGCTGTGCGCCACTTTGGCGGCGCGACAAAATATTATATGGAAATATTATATAAAAAAGAGGGCGGGCTTTGCATAGGCGGGATTGAAAAGGCTCAACTCGCCAGTCACGACATTGAAAATCTCCGGCAATTTTGCGAGGCGACTATTGACCATGAAGCGATTGAAGAACCCGGACGAATCGGACCGATTGCTCGCATGGAAATTCAAAACAGTGACGAAATGACCATCCTGCGTCACTTTCGAAACTTGCCGAAATCCCCGCCCCTTGTTGAAGGCCATTGTCGTCAGGGCGAGCAACACCATGGATGGAAAGAACAGGATCACAAGGATCACACCGGCGCAAAGATCAAGCGCGCGCATCGACGCCAGGGAATGAGTCTCATGATCCGTATGCCCCAGGTCTTGATTGAATTTCGTTGCGTTGCCCATATCTGGTATTCCCCTGCCGATAAAATTTTCGAGCTCCCGAAACCGAAAGCGTGACCGTAAGATGACGGAGGATGGCTTGGCGCGCAGTGATCATTGTCACAATCAAAATAAAATTAGTTAAAAATCTCGACGGTTTTAAGACAATGGTTCCGGTGCGATGATCCGGGTGCGATGATCCGGGCAGCTCATCGCTGGATAAGATAATCTGTCTTTCTCGTAAAATTTTCAGGAGACCGTCATGCTTGAATATGCGCCGCGCGGGATCATCGGCGCGCTGACGCCACAGGCAAACACCACGGTGGAACCGGAATTCGCAATTTTGCTGCCGCCCGGATATGCGATCCTGAACGCCCGGATCACCAGCCCGAGCACATCGATCATGCAGCGCATGCGCGATTACCTGCCTGGTACGGATTCATATCTGGATCAGTTTGGCGTCGCGCCGCTTGCGGCGGTCGCCTATTGCTGCACGGGTATTTCCTACGTCTCGGGTAGAGACGCTGAAGACGCGCTGATCGCGCGGGTCAAGGCGGAGCGCGGTTATCCGCTTGTCACCGCGGCCCGAGCGATCACCGACGCCTTGAACGCAATCGGCGCCAAGCGCGTTGGGCTGGTCTCGCCCTATCCGGACGACATGACTGAGGCCAGCATCGAGTATTGGGAAAGTCGCGGATTCGCGATCACGGACTGCGCAAAGACGGTCGCCGAACCGGGCGCCTTTCATTCCATTTACGGCCTGACCGGAAAATCCGCAGGCGACGCAATGGCGCCGCTTCTCGAAAAACCATTGGACGCCATTGTTCTCCTCGGCACCGGCATGCCAACCCTGGCGCCCATCGCCGCGCGCGTGGGACGCGGCGGCCCACCAGTCTTCTCCAGTATGTTCGCTCTGGCCTGGCGCACAAAATTGGCCGCTGATGGCGATGAACCCAGCGCAGAGAACCTGGCGCCCTGGTTGGCGGGCGAAGGTTGGGTCAATCGGCTGGCGTCGCGCAATATGATCTGAAACACGCCCATCCCGTTAAGCTATGCGCCGACGCTCTGTAGCCTGAAGCTGAACCTCTGAATGCACCCAGTCCCTGAACGCTTTTACTTTGGGCCGCTTCAAATTTTTTTCCGGATACACGAGAAAATAATTGAGATCGGATGGCAGGTTGATTTCGAAAGGGCGTACGAGTTTGCCGCTTGCGACATCATCCGCAATCAAGGCTGTCCGTCCCAACGCCACGCCAGCACCCTCGATAGCGGCGTTCTGCGCCGATTCCGAGAAATCAAACCGAAGGCCGCGCGCCGCATCGATGTCATCAACGCCCGCCGCCTTCAACCACAGAGCCCAGTTTGACTCTTCGTTCCCCAATTGGGCCTCACTGTGCAGAAGCGTAAAATACCGCAAATCGGATGGCTTTCGAAGTTGCTTCCCTCGATTCAAAAGCGCAGGACTGCACACTGGCGCCAATTCCTGGGGCAAAAGAAGTTCCGCCACCAAATCCGGGTAATCGCCTTTTCCCAGACGCACGCCAATTTCAACGCCGTCGCGCTCGTAATTCAATAATTTGTCGCTGGTCGTGATTCGAACATCGATTTTAGGATGCGCGCGATTAAAGCTCTGGATATGCGGCACCAACCATTTCGCCGCAAAGGACGCGGTGGAGGCGACGGTCAGGTATCCCGTATCATCTTGACGGCTAAAGTCCTCCATGGCGTCGTTGAACGCTTGGAAACCCCGACGAATGCCCGGCAGCAGGGTTTGGCCTGTCTCGGTCAATATCAGCGTTTGTCGCGTGCGTCGGAACAGGGTCGCGCCTAAAAATTTCTCCAACCCTTTAATCTGCTGGCTAACCGCTGCTGGCGTAACATGCAATTCTTCTGCGGCGCGGGAAAAGCTTTGGCGCCGCGCCGACGCTTCAAAGGCGCGCAACGAATTCAGCGGCGGCAATCGTAACGCCATTTCTTCAATCCCGATCGTCTGTTAGAAATTCTAACACCTGACATTAAATATCATTGTTTGAATGTTTTTGGGACAACTAATAAGGTCCTGAAAATAAACCATATTATTTAATAGTTCCGCGCCCCACATTATTTTGGAATATTAAATCTATTAGATTCAGTTTCAAGGGAGGCATGGAATACAATTGGGTTTCCATGCCCATAACAAGCAATCACAGGGGAGGTTCCTCAATGACCAGCGAAAAACATATCATCTCGAGCACCGAAATCGCCGAAATGGAAGGGCTCAAGAAGACCCACTTCCTCAACGAAAATGGCAAACGAACCAATAAATCGCTTGGCGACCTGGCGGGTCTCACCGGGTTTGGATTTCACATCATAGACGTTGAGCCCGGTCATGAGACCACCGAACACCACGTCCATTATCATGAAGATGAATGCGTTTTCGTATTGTCCGGATCGGCGACCGCCTGCATTGGCGACGAGGAATTTCCGATAAATGCGGGCGACTTCATAGGCTACAAAAAGGGCGGCGCGGCGCACTCAATCAAGAATACAGGCACTGAGGTTCTGCGCTGTATTGTCGTTGGACAGCGCCTTCCACATGACGTGTGCGATTACCCTCGCCTCGAAAAACGCATGTATCGCAATGTCGGCATGAAGTGGGATCTGGTCGATCATAGCGCCATCGAGGAACCCGTCGCCGGCGCCAAAAAATAACGTTTTAAATCGATTCATTCGTCAAAGAAGCTGCTTTCTGGTCCACGGCCATATACGGGCCGCTCCTTGAGGCCGTTGACAGTATCCAACTTTCGCTGTTGGCTACCGTCGGCCGTCCCAACACCCAGCGGACGCTACGTCTCGCGCCTCTCTCCTGTAATGGACCAAGGAAAACCAAAGCATGTTCTATGGCTGGCGGGTCGTCGGCGTTTGTTTTGTCGCCGCCGTATTCACATGGGGTCTCGGTGTTTTCGGGGCGAGCATTTATCTCAGCGAAATTTCCAAGTCGCATGGCTGGCCGATCTCGGTCGTCTCTACCGCGATTGCGGCCTTTTATCTGACGAACGCGTGTTGCCTACCAGCAGTCGGCGGCCTGATCGATCGCTGGGGGCCGCGTTTGGTGATCAGATGTGGGGCGCTATTGCTGGCTTTGGGCGTCGTCGCCATTGGCCAACTGACCTCTCTATGGCAACTCTACGCGGCATTCATTTGTATGGGTCTTGGCTACGCCACCACGTCCATCACGGGACTGAGCACCACCATCGCGCCCTGGTTCGAGCGTCATCAAGGCCGCAGCTTTGCGCTGGCGCTGACCGGCGCCAGCATTGGCGCCATGGCGGTCGTGCCGTTGATGGTAATCGCGATCGGGGCGCTGGGATTCGCCGAGGCGACCCTGCGCGCCGGGCTGCTCACGGCTATTGTGATGACGCCGCTTGCGCTGTTGTTTTACGGTTTCAAGGACCTGAAGAACTTGGACTGGGGCGTGATGGCGATCCTCCAGCCGTAGAACCATCGGCTGGCCCTGCGGCCATTGCGCCGCCAGCAACCCAGCGCGACGCCATGCGCACTTTCCGGCTGTGGAGCGTCTCGCTTGGTTTCGCGCTCGGTCTGATCGTGCAGGTGGGATTCCTGACCCATCATTACGCGCTCGCCGCGCCAACGCTTGGGCCAGAGGGCGCAGGCTGGTTAATCGGGGCCACAG
Source organism: Alphaproteobacteria bacterium (assembly GCA_016764135.1). Classification (GTDB taxonomy): domain Bacteria; phylum Pseudomonadota; class Alphaproteobacteria; order UBA8366; genus JABJJH01. The sequence goes on along the minus strand of JAESSL010000405.1, from coordinate 1,768 downwards.
GCTTCACAGGCTTACTCGGCCGGCTGCTCCTGGCGCGCATCGCCGACCAAGTGGATACACGCCTATACAGCGCCGGAATTTTTGTCGTCCAGGCCGTCGTGCTAGGCGCAATCGCCTACGCCCCATCACCCACCATGCTCATTGTCATGAGTCTTCTCTACGGGTTTTGTCTAGGGCAGATCACGACCCTTTCGCCAATCGTCGTGCGTCGTGAATTTGGCGCCGCCGCATTTGGCGCCATCTACGGCCTGACCGGAACCATAATCCAGTTCTGTTCGGCCTTCGGACCGGTCCTCTACGGGGTGCTGGTCGATCAGTTTGGCGGTTATGGTCCGGTTCTGGCGATCGCCGCCGGGTTTGAAATATGCGCCGCCTTAATCCTGATACTCGGTCGGGCAAGGCGTTAGAGCCGGGCTCAATCGTCGCGAATAATTCGGATCTGGCGCTTGTCACAAGACAGCGCCGCCGCGCCGCCTACTGATCGACGGGCGACCCATCGCGATGAAGCCGCATACGCACCGGCCTGCTGAAAGGCGGTCGGGCGCCAGCGGGATCGTCGATCAAATCGAGGCCAATCCCCGGACGGGTCGGAATTTTCACAAAACCATCGACAGGGACCGGCGCCTCATCGACGACATCGTGCCCCAGATGCAAATCCGACGACACCAGCACGCCCTCCTCCAGACCGGTGCTGTATTCCTGAATCGCGAAATTGGGAATGGCGGCGTCGAGTTGCAAGCACGCCGCCAGACCGACTGGCGACAGTGGATTGTGCGGTGCCACCATCACATTATGCGCCTCCGCCATGGCGGCGACCTTCCGGCCACCGGTGATTCCGCCGCACAGGCACAGGTCGACGCGGGCGTATTCAATCGCCTTGCGGGTGAACAGCGCCTGAAATTCATAAATCGTTGAAAACCGCTCGCCGGTCGCGATCGGTATATGTATTTTTTCGGCGATGCGCGCCATGGAATCAGCATCCTCATAGCGCATCGGGTCTTCCAGAAACATCGGGTGATACTCTTCAATCCCCCGCGCAAAGACGACCGCCTCCGCCGGGGTCAGCCGACGGTGGATCTCGATACATAAATCCATATCCTCGCCCGCCACGTCGCGCATCCGGCGAACATTGTCGATGGCGACGCGCATCTTGGCGATGTGCGGTTTGAAATAAACCTGATCGGCGCCTTCATCCAAAAACGGGTTGATGTGCCCGACGGCGGTGTATCCCTGTTCCTTCTTTCGTTTCAGCGCGACCAGAAGCGATTCGATGTCCTTGTCATAAACATGCCCATACACCCGCACGCTGTCGCGGACCTGACCCCCCAACAATTCATAGACCGGCACGCCCAACGCCTTGCCCTTAATATCCCAGAGCGCAATATCGATGGCCGAAATCGCGGCGTTGATGGCGTGTCCCTGAAAATAGGAAAACCGGTGCATCACGTTCCAATGATGCTCGATGGGGAACGGATCCTTGCCTTCCAGATAGGTCGCGAACTTGGCGACCGCTGCGACCGAGGCCTCGATCTGCCCCCAGGCGCCGCCCTCGCCCACGCCGTGCAACCCGGAATCAGTTTCGATCCGGACAAACATAAATTGCCCCGCGTGGATTGGCGTCACTTTGGTGATTTTCATAGGAAGCTCCCAAACGTAAAATTTAATCGCGGATCAAGCGGCGGCTTCAAGAACCAGCGCAGACGCCTTTTCACCAATCATGATCGACGGCGCATTGGTGTTGCCCGATGTCAGGGTCGGCATGATGGAT
>JAESSL010000404.1 GCA_016764135.1 Alphaproteobacteria bacterium | reverse complement strand
TCGACAATCGTTGAATAGCCGCAATCACGGCTTTCACACTATGTCCACTATCGAAAACATCGTCGATAATGAGCAGATGATCGCCGGCATTCACGTTTTCGATAATGTAATGCAGTCCGTGCACCTGCACCGACTCGCGGCGCTTTTCGATCCCGTCATAGGAAGATGTCCGAATAGCAATATGATCCGTGGCGACACCGTGGAAATCCAGTAACTCCTGAACCGCAATGCCAACCGGCGTGCCGCCCCGCCAAATACCAATGATGTAATTCGGCTTGAAACCGGATTCCAGAATCATATGGCCAAGCCGATAGGAATCCCGCAACAATTCGTCGGCGCTGATAAAGTGCTTTTCCACCATGATACTAGCCAAACACGTAATGCAGAACACCCAGCGCTGCGACCAGATAGACCGCTGGGTTTGTCTCTGCACCGCGTCCGCTGCCGATCTTCACGACGACATAAGTGATGAATCCAATCGCAATGCCATTCGCGATCGAAAAGGTCAACGGCATCAGAATAGCCGCGAGGACAGCAGGCGCGAATTCGGTCGGGTCGTCCCACTCAATCTCCACAAGATTCCGCATGAAGAAAGTCGCAACAAACACCAACGCCGCCGCCGTCGCATAGCCCGGGATACTCTGCGCCAGAGGCGCAAAGACCAGACACAGCAAAAACAACACCGACACGACGACGGCGGTTAATCCGGTGCGCCCGCCTTCCTTGATGCCCGCCGCACTTTCGATATAAGACGTGGTGTTGGAGGTGCCAAACAACGCCCCGGCGACGGTTGCGACCGAATCGCTGATAACGGCGCGGCCAATGCCTTCAACCTTACCGTCTTCATCAATTTTACCCGCAAGATTGGCGACGCTTGTCAGGGTTCCGGCAGTGTCGAAAAAATCAACGAACAATAGCGCAAAGACAACGCCAATCATCATCGCGGTCATCGCGCCTTGCAAATCCAGTTTGAACAAGGTTGGCGCCAAGCTCGGCGTCGCACCGATAATCCCCTGAAACTCAGCAGCCCCCGCAATCCAGCCCACGATACTCACGACCAGAACGCCGATAATGATTCCGCCCGGCACGCGCAAACGATCCAGCACGGTCATAATGGCGAACCCTGCGATGAACAAAAGAACCGGCAGTTCGGTGACGTCTCCCAGCGACACCAGGGTCGCGGGATGGCTTACAACCACGCCTGCGTTTTTGAGGCCGATAATCGCCAGAAACATTCCTATACCGGCGCCAATCCCGAGTTTCAGCGATTTTGGAATCGAGTTGATGATCCATTCGCGAAGCCCCGTCAGGCTCAGCCCCAGAGATATAACGCCACTGATAAAGACAGCGCCCAGCGCCACCTCCCAGGGTTGCTTCATGCCCAATACGACGCCATAGGTCACAAAAGCGTTGAGCCCCATGCCTGGCGCCAGCGCGACAGGCCACTTGGCCCACCACCCCATGATGGAGCAACCAACGAAGGCGGCCAGAATAGTTGCGACGAAGACAGAACCGAAATCCATGCCGCCTTTAGATAAAATCGCCGGGTTCACAACGACGATATACGCCATCGTCAAAAACGTCGCGATACCCGCCAGAACTTCAGTCCGTACCGAACTGCCCTACGCCTCGATCTCAAAATATCGATTCAGCCAATCCATTTCGCCCCTCCCCCTGCAAAACTAATGACCCTATTTTATTCTGATCGCCGCACGCAAATCTAAATTATTATGCGCCCGCACATTCAAAGGCGGCGACGTAAAGATGGCGACGCAATCAGCCAAAGTCTACTGGCGTTCCGCAAACCGTCGCTAAAAGGAGAATCGATAACTCGTCTGCAGAGTCGTATCGCGCTGATCCGCCGAAACGCCCGTGGCCTCGCGCGACGGGCGCGTGCTGTCGATGCTCAACAACTCAACGCTCAGCCGGTGATAATCATCCGGCCGGTAGGAATAAGCGGCGGTCCAGGCGCTACCACGCTCCCGCCGCACACCGGCGCCGATCCTGTCATTTACGCGAAACCGATCATGGCGCAAGGACAGCCGGTGCTTTTCATCCTCATCCGCGAAGACGCTCAGCATCAGAAAGCCTGCTGCAAAACTGTCGTCGAGGCGAAGGCCAGACGGCGCTCGGCGTTCAGTCTCGCCAATCAGCGCTTGCGCGATTAATTCGACGTCAAAGGGCAGAAAGTATCCAACGCCACCACTTAAAAACCGGGTGCGCCAGGCGCCGCGGCCACGGCTGGTCGCTGATTCATCCGTAAAATTATCGAACGCCGTAATCAGAAACTCGCCGCCGATGTTTTCATCCTCGCCCCGGACGAACACATATGCACCGGGAGAATTATCGAGTTCCTTGAAGGGCGTGATGTCCCCGCGTGGTTGAAACGCTGACGAATTAGCCGGTTTTGTGACGCGATCAAACAGGCCTGTCGCGCGATCATGCATGGACCATCCGCGATCATTCAAAATCGTTCCGGAGAGATCGCCGCCCAGAAAGACAGCGCCGCCTACGGCAACGTCGCCGCCGTCATAACGGTACTTGCTCGTCAATTCGCCACCCATGGCGCGTATATCCTCACCAATCCAACTATTCATGGCGGACCACGTAATCGTATAGGGGCTTTGCCAGGCGATATCAGTATTCTCGAGTGACACCGGTGGGAAAAAGGCGCCAACCTTCATTGAGAACCGCCAAGGCGTGGTAGAAACCGGCGAATACGAAGCATACCCCTCGATTACATCCACAGGCGATTTCTGTTCCTTTTCGTATCTCAGATGGAGATGCCCGCCGAGCCCCCACGTCGTATGGGGCCGCAAGATCAGGGACGCCTCACCGAGAGCGCCTGTGCGCCGCCGCCCTTCACCGCGTTTACCACCATAGCGCGTTTTGCCGAGACCTCGATCAAACCAACCGGTCTGATCATCAGTCTGCAGGACGCGGAGATCTATAAGGCCGTGCACGAATTTATCAGGAGCCCCATCGCTGGCGCTCACGGGCGGGGCGACAAAACCCAAAACTATCGCGCAACTTAGGATAAGAAAAAACGCTCGCATCACCGACACTCTATTTTAACGGTCTACTTCCGCATAGTGCCGTACTTTTTTCGCCGCCTTCAAGAACTTCTCCAAATCTGACAGTGGCATTGGTCTTGCGATAAAATATCCCTGCCCCACATCGCAACCCATCTTCTGCAGACGTTGAAACGATTCCTGATCCTCAATGCCCTCCGCCGTCACTTTCAGCC
>JAESSL010000403.1 GCA_016764135.1 Alphaproteobacteria bacterium | reverse complement strand
TTATCGCCGTCGTGCGATCAACGAGCCCCGAAAGGTCTTGGCGGAATTTGGCACCGAAATACCAGATTCGATAGAGGTGCGCGTGCATGACAGCACCGCCGACATGCGCTACATGGTTTTGCCCCAGCGCCCTGTGGGTAGTGAAAATATGGATGAATCGGCTTTGGCCAAGCTCGTTACGCGCGACGCTATGGTCGGCGTTACGACGCCAAAAGTGTAAATTAAATGAAGTTTTCCCCGTTGACCGCCATGTTCGCCTTGTCGCTGATCATTCTGAGCGGCTGTTATCTGCCATCCAATTATGAGGCGGATTTTAATATCTCCAAAAATGGAGACTTTGCTTTTCGCTACACGGGCAATATTACGAGCATTCCGTTATTGAGTAAGATTGGTAAAGGCGAGTTATCTCGCGAGCAAATTGAAGAAAGTATTGCGATCTACAAACGGGATCTGGAAAGAGACTCCTCCTTTGAGAAAGTGCAATACGTCACTGAGGGGCGCTACAAGGTAAAGTACGAGTACCGGGAGAATATTCTAAAGTCCAAGTCCTTCACCTTCATTCGCTCGAACGCACATTTTTTGCGCCTCATGCGACGAAAGGATGGGTATACAGAAATACAGGGCAACCGTCCGCCCAAAAAGTATATCGATGAGCTCATCAGCAAGGGGTTTGATTCCCGTGGCGTCTTGCGTGTCTGGACGGACGCCAAGGTTCTCAAACATAACGCGCAGTTGGTGAAAAAAGGACCCAAGACGGTTTATGTCTGGGCCTTAAACTCCATGCGCGACCCGCTTCCCAGTATGATCCTGTTGTTGAAGTAGCCCAGCGTCGCAGGGCTTTTCCATGGATGTGGGATATCTTGCGCTATTCGTGAGCGCGTTTATCGCCTCCACTCTGATCCCGGTCTCGTCCGAAGCCGTACTGGGGTATATGGCCGCATCGGATGGCGCCAATATTGGAGCGCTCGTTGCAATCGCCACGCTCGGCAATACGCTGGGCGCTGTCGTCAATTGGCTGTTAGGACGGTTTTGCTTGCGATGGCGTGACCGAAAATGGTTTCCCGTCAAACCAAAGGCCATGGCTCGGGCGAGTGATTGGTTTCAACGATATGGCGCGGCGTCGATGCTTCTGGCCTGGGCTCCGATTATAGGCGACCCGTTGACCTTTATTGCAGGCGCGCTGCGGATGAATTTCTGGCTTTTCGTCGTATTGGCGGCGGTGGGGAAAGCCGCGCGTTACGCCGTCGTGGCCGGCGTGGTCAGCGCTGCTCTATAGGCGCGGCTCTGTTTGGCTGGTCAGGTCTCGCCTTTGTAATAATCAACGGCGGCGCTTTGTTCGGCGAAATATCGCACGGGCTCGTCGAATCCACTGGCGAGGGCGCCGATTTTGTTGGAATCCGGGTACAGGACGACATCGACGCTTTCATTGCTGGCGACGCATAAATATTTCAATTCCTGATCGGATGTGTTGACCAACTGATGCGCTGCGGTCACCGGGGCGGCGATTATGTCGCCAGCTTTGACGTCATATTTTATTCCGTCCTGACGTAACGTGCATTCGCCTTCCAGAATAATGCACAGCTCCTCCGCATTGGCGTGGGCGTGATAGGGAAAAGCGGTTTTTCCCGGCGCAACAGTGTACAGACTGCACGCCAGCTTCTGCATGCCGATCATGTCTGTGATCCGCGTTCGTTTCGTGGCGTAGCGTCCGCTATTGCCGTTATCGCGCAATTCAACGTCGTTAATATTGACGATAGGGGATTGGCTGCTCATGAGGTTCTATTCCTTTGAGTTTGGAAATTTGGTGGGGTTATGAATTTGAATCAGTGTGCCCGAGCCGACCCCAGAAACGCAACAAGCCGACCCCAAGGGGTCGGCTCGCCACGGAAATAAATACTTTGTGCGACGTTAGGCGGCTTTATGAATGCCCGCTGCTTTAACGTCGTTATCGACATATTCTTCAAACTGTTTGAAGTTTTCCTCAAACCGACCGCGTAAATCATTCGCCGTGGTGTCATAAGCCGATTTGTCGGACCATGTGGCGCGTGGCTGCAGAACCTCCGAGGGAACCTCAGGGCAGCTATCCGGCACCATGAGGCCAAAGTTCTCATCCTTCGTTGCGCTGACTTCGGTCAGTTGTCCGCTGATCGCCGCCCGCACCATAGCGCGGGTATGCGCGATTTTCATACGGCTGCCGGTGCCATAGGCGCCGCCGGACCAACCGGTGTTCACCAGCCAGCAACGCGCGCCGGTGCTGGCGATGCGTTCGCGCAGCATTTGAGCGTATACCGAGGGGTGACGGGGCATGAAGGGCGCGCCGAAACAGGTTGAGAACGTCGCCTGTGGTTCGGTGACGCCGCGTTCTGTGCCCGCGACGCGCGCTGTGTAGCCAGACAGGAAGTGATACATCGCCTGATCAGGGCTCAAGCGGCTGATCGGGGGCAAAACGCCAAAGGCGTCGGCCGTCAACATGACGACATCCTTGGGCTGACCGCCGCATCCACCAGGCACAATATTAGGGATGAAGTCGATGGGATAGGACGCCCGTGAATTTTCCGCCAGCGATCCGTCTGAAAAATCGGGCGCGCGCGTATAAGGATCAAGCACCACATTTTCCAATACAGTGCCGAATCGTTTCGTCGTCGCGTAGATTTCCGGTTCCGCTTCTGGCGACAGATTAATGACCTTGGCGTAACAGCCGCCTTCAAAATTGAAGATGCCGTTATCGGACCAACCATGCTCGTCGTCACCGATCAGGGCGCGGGAGCCGTCTGCGGACAGTGTCGTCTTTCCGGTGCCGGACAGGCCGAAGAAGATGCCGACATCGCCATTTGCGCTTTGGTTGGCGGAGCAATGCATGGGCAGCACACCGCGTTCCGGCAGCAAATAATTGAGATAGGAAAATACGGATTTTTTGATTTCGCCCGCATATTGCGTGCCGCCAATCAGCACCATCCGTTTTCCAAAATTCATCAGGATGAACGCTTCGGAATTAACGCCGTCGCGTTCCGGGTCCGCATGCATCCAGGGCGCGTGGAGAATGGTGACGTCTGGAACGAAGTCGGACATTTCCGAATCCGGTACGGAGATGAACATGTTGCGCGCGAAAAGGCTGTGCCACGGACTGTCCGTAATAACGCGGACCGACAAGCGGTAATCCGTATCGGCGCCGGCGTAGACATCCTGAACATAAAGTTCGCGACCTTGCATATAGGTCAGCATTTTTCCGTGCAGTGCGTCGAACTGTTCCGGTGCGATGCCTTTGTTCGGCCCCCACCAGATATTACCTTCGCTGGAACTTTCCTTGACCAGGAACTTGTCGTTGACGGACCGACCGGTGTATTTCCCGGTTTCGACCGACAGCGCGCCGCCTTGTGAAATTTCGCCCAGACCGAGTTGCACTGTCGCTTCGTAAAGCGGCTCGGCGGGTTGATTCCAGTGAATGTCCACGGTGTTGATGAGACCGTGGTTGTCCAATCCGAATTTACTAATATTTC
>JAESSL010000402.1 GCA_016764135.1 Alphaproteobacteria bacterium | reverse complement strand
TGAAACGGCCATGCTGGTCTAGCTTGCCAGAGTCTTCAAAGGCGCCACGAATATTTATTCCCGATAGTTCAGGCGTAAAATCCTTTCGTTTTCGGCGCGCATTCCATGATTCAGGGCCTTCTAAGAGCCAGGCCAGATGTTGTTGGTTGCCGGGTGGTTCGTTTTTGCTGTTCGTCATCTTATTTCCCGTCGCCGCCTTGCATTTTTGCAGCGCAATCCATGGTTCTGTTGCGTCGAGAAATCAGCGTAGTATTACGATATGGGTTTGTCGAATATGGTGCCGGTTTCACTTCCCTCGCGCCGTACATAAAAAAATCCGGTGACTCGAAAGAGTCACCGGAAGTTTGAACAGGGAGGCTTCACGTCTAGGAGACGAAGGATCTCTAGGACCCTATAGGTCCGGGGCGGAACCCCAGAAATTGAAGCGTATGGAGCTGCTGGGCAGCAACATAGTGATTAAGAGATAAGCGCGTCGGTCGTCGGTTTCCATGGGAAAAACTACAAGCCTGCCATGCATTTATTGCATGACTTGCGGAGGGAAACGATCGGTCCATATTTCTGGGCGGTCCTAAGAAACGATTTACATCTCTGATTCGGCGACCTTTTTTAACAGGAAGTCGCGGAAGACATTTATCTTTTTGGAATGCCGAAGCTCCTCTGGATACACAAAATAAGCGGGGTTGGATGGTCCGGATAAATCGGGCAGAACCTTGACGAGGTTGACGTCGGGCGGCACGATATAATCCGGCAAACTGGCCAGTCCCAGCCCACTGCGCACCGCTCGATAAATGCCATAGAGGTTGTTCACGCGGAGAATCGGCTTACGCCGCCGCTCTGGTTTACCCGCGTCGAGCAACCAGTTTACCGATGGCGTCGGCGGCGGTAAATCGCTGCCATAGACTATCAGATTGTGATGGTCGAGATCGGCGGATGTTTCCGGTACGCCGTGCGCTTCCAGATAATCCGTCGACCCGTATAAATGCGTAACCACGGAGACCAGTTGGCGCTGGATGAGGTCTGGCTGGCGCGGTGGGGTCATGCGAATGGCGATGTCGGCCTGCCGCATGCCAAGGTCCAGTTCGCCGTCGGTCAGGATCAGACTGAATTCCACTTCCGGGTAGAGTTCGATGAACTCCTTGATGAGCGGCGTCAGCCAGGTCGAGCCGAAGCCGACGGTTGTCGTCACTTTCAGGGGCCCCGAGGGCTTGTCGCGGGTTTCGCTGAGTTGCGCCTGCGCCATGGCGAGGGTGTGGGCTACCTCGCGTGCGCTGCGCGCCAGTAACTCGCCCTGTTCGGTCAGGATCAGGCCGCGCGCATGGCGGTGAAACAGCTTGATGTTCAAGCTGTCCTCCAACGCGCTGATCTGGCGGCTGACCGCAGATTGACTCAGGTTCAGCGTTTCACCGGCATGGGTGAAACTACCGGCGGTCGCGACGCTGTGGAATATTCGCAGCTTATCCCAGTCCATAATTACTCACGGCGGAAAATCCGCCTGCCTCCTGTGTTGTCGTACGCTGTTGTCGTTCGCTGTTTTCGTCCGGTGCGATAGCCCGAACTATGTGTCTTTAAAATCCGAACATGTGGTCCAGACTGAAGCTCGCGTCGCCAGCGCATAGCCCATGATAGCCAAAAAGGCGGCAACTTGTATCGCGAATTATGACATAGGCCGATTCGCCCGCGCGGCCTCGCTCGTCGGGATCGAACATTTCGCTGTACCGCCAATGCAGTGACCCGCCGCAAGGGATGTGAATTGTTTTGGTCGAAACCGACTCGCCGTGACGGTCGAAGAGTTCCAGCTGCGTGTCGGAGGCGTCGCGCCATGGCGCCGAGGCGCAGTAGATCAAATGGCACATGGCGTCCAGCGGCGCGGCGGCGACCCGTAGAAACAGGCGGGTGCTGAGGCCCGGAGCCGGACCATTATAAGATTGGGGTTCATTGCGGAACGTCGCCACCGTGTTGAAGATATGCGCGCCAAAGCTGGTGTCGGCGCCGTGGCCGTTGCGCCGGTCTTCGTAGCGAAACAATCCGTGCAGCCATCCGTCCGCGCCGCCGCCCTCGGTGAAATCGTAGACAAGTTCAAGATGGCCAAATCCGTCTTTCAGGGGGCCGCTCTCGGACAGTAGCGAATCCACATCCAGCAAGGCGGCGTGTCCTCGTTCCAGTCGGCCAAAATTATGTCGCGCCAGTTCTGCGCCGTCGCGGTCATACAATATGGCGGCGACCGGCAGATCGGACTGGCCGGTAGACATGGGGGTCGGGAGGGCGAGCGTTCGGAAACGATCAATCGGGAGAATAGGGGCGGGCAGTAAAAAACCTTTACCCAGCGACGGGCTCAACGAGAGGATGGCAGGGTCAGGCGCAAGGTCCGTGCGCTCCACATTGGGATGAGAAATCCGGCGACGTTGCGCGCCGCTTTCGGTATCCTTCGTGATGACTTCATAGCGCGGCCGGACAAAATGCTTGCCCGCCTTGATTTCAATCTGCGCCGGCCATTTTAAATTCGGCAACAGTGAGGCGACGTCCAGCGCGACGCCGCCAAAAGGCGGTACGTCCTGCATCAGGGGGATAAATTCGTCGTCTCCCATGCGTCGCAGACCGATTGCGGCGGCGGGAATGGGACAGGGATGGCTGTTCTGGATCCAGAGAATGACCTGCTCGTTGGGGCCGGGGGCGGGCAGACCAGCGTATAGGTCAGCGGGCCAGGCGTTGGCGTCATGGGTGCAGGATAAAACCGTGTCGTCGTCGCCATAGGTGTCCAGCGCGTATTTGACTACGTCATGACCGGCGGCGTTCGTTACATGCACAAAGAGTTGCCCGGTAAACGGCGCCAGATCAAAGCGTTTGCGAATGTCCTGACTGTCGATGGAAATAGAGCCTCGGGGCGCCGGGTTCCACCATTCGGCCAGGGTGGCGCCGTCTTCGCCCATCAGGCGGCACCAGATGCGCGTGTCCGACGCACCGTAATCCGCCCAGTAATTTGCGGTGAACAATGTGGTGTGCAGAGTATCGGTATCTCTGAAAAAGGCGAAATTCGTGGCGAAGTTCAGCGGATCGAGATAGCGCGATTTGTTGGTCAGCATGGAATCGTCAAGGCGCAACGCGTCCAGGCTGGTGAAGGTTGCGCCGTCCGGCGCCAGGGCGCGGATGTGATCGATCATCCGCGCGGCGTCGAAATTGATCACAAATATCACCGTCGCGCCGGATTCTGGCAGCGCGGCGACGGGCTGGGCGGCATGGCCCAGAATGGCGTCGCCAATGGCCTCGACGTCCTGAACATAAACGCCAACAATATCGAGCGCGGATAAATCGTATAGTTCGGCGACGGCGTTGGCGTTGCCCAGCGGGTCGTAAATCGCGACTTTACCCGTCATTCCCTGAAGCAGGGCGGCCGCTTTCTCCGCCGCCAACGGGTGACCGACAGCCTTGAAGAAACTGTATCCACCCGCTTCGTTGCTGAAGGTGTCGATGTTTAACGCCATGGCCGTCTATCGCCTTTCACGGAATATATTTTCAAGCCTTGACAACTTTTCAGGTAAAAACACTGATTCGGTATAAAGTTCGGAGCTGAAGAACAAAAATAGAACATTGTTGATTTCGGGGGCTTTGACGCTTTCTCATCCGGGTCACTGTGCGCGTCTGCGCGGTATCATATGGTATAGGGACTTCGTTGAATCCGCGCAATCGGCGGACGAGATCCATTTGATGCGTCATCGGGTCACGTCCGGCGGCGCGGCCTTTCGTCAGGAGGGTGGCGGGGGCGCGATGGAATCGAGATCCAGTCCCATTCGCCGCTTGATTTCCGCCGCCGCCCGCGCTGTTTCATCCGATGGTTCGTATGTCCATTCTGCGGCGTCGCCTGAAAACGGACGCGTATATCCGGCGTCCTCGAAACTTTTATGAAAGGCGGTGAATTTTGCGCTGCCACCCTCAAGGTCGATGACATGGACCGGTTTTCCGGTCCGGCAGGCTTCGG
>JAESSL010000401.1 GCA_016764135.1 Alphaproteobacteria bacterium | reverse complement strand
CGCTCGGTTTCCTGCACCAACAAGCTGACCCGCAACCCAACATGCAGCAGCCGCCCTTTGCGCGCGGTCTTCTGCGTCATAAACCACACATCGCCGCCGGGTGCGTAATCATACCAGATCGGGTTGGACAAAGGGCCCCGGTCGCCGTCATTCAGCGACAACACGCCGACGCGCGGATGTTGCAGAAACGCCTCGCGCTCCGCCACGCACATCGTAAAGGCCATTAATCGCTCCCCTCGTTTTAAGGCGTTCCCTCGGTTACGGGCGCAATAAATTCGATCCGGATTCCGCCGGGAATCCGGCACATCATATGCCGAAACGCGGTGGTCCCCAGCGCTTCCGGCGCAAATTCAATCTCCACGTCCACCGCCGCGCCAAGGCGATCATGAAGCGCTGCAAGCTGGCCCGCATCGGCGACCGCCAGGGCCAGGTGATGCAAACCGATATTGGCGCGACGATCAAAGGGCGTCGCGTTCGCCGGGTCTTCCGCCTGCCACAGGGTAATCATGACCGCGCCGTCAGAGACGAAAACCGCAGGATACTCCGGACGGCGCCGAACCTCCTTCATCTTGAGAATGTCGATAAAAAACTGCGCCGTTTTGGCGACGTCAGGGACCGTCAGCCCCACATGATGGACGCCTTTCGTAATCGGGTCTGTCATTTCAGCCCCTCCTAATTCGCTGTCATGCCGCCATCGATGATGAGTTCCGTGCCCGTCACCCAGGCTGATTCGTCCGACGCCAGAAACAGGCACCCCATGGCGATGTCATGGGGAACGCCAAAGCGCCCCAACGGCGTCGCATCCAGTCGCTGTTGCGCTACTTCCGGGTTGGCGTGGCCCGGCTCCGTCATGGGCGTATCGACAAATCCCGGATGGACCGAATTCACCCGGATCTTGTCCGATGCATATTGAATTGCCGCAGATTTGGAGAATATCCGAACCGCGCCCTTCGAGGCGTGATAGGCGGCGTTGGAGAAAGATCCGATAATGCCGCAGATCGATGAAATATTGACGATGGACCCGCCGCCCGCGCGCCGCATGGCCGCAATGACGTGCTTCGTTCCCAAAAACGTGCCCGTCGCATTGATCGCCATCACCTGGTTCCAGTTTTCCAGGCTCTGGTCTTCCAGCAGGCCGCCCGCCGTCAGGGTCGTCTGAACGTTCTGTCGCGGGTCACGCCCGGAAATGCCTGCGATATTGGTCAACACGTCAATCTTTCCAAACGCCTTTTCCGTATCGGCGACAAGCGCGATCCATTGGGCCTCATCCGTTACCTCCAGTGATCGAAAGGTCGCGGCGCCGCCGTTTTCATTGATCTCGTTGGCGATGGATTCCCCCAGCTCGGCGTTTATGTCGCACAAGACGACGGTTGCGCCCTGTGCGGCGAACACCCGTGCGGTTTCAGCGCCAATGCCCGACGCCCCGCCTGTGACAATGGCCACCTTGCCCGCCATACGATTCCCGGTTTCCATCCATATCTCCTGTGTGAAATGTCAAAATTTTTGATGTCAGGTATTCTTGGCGGTGCACGATCACTCAGTAATCGCCGTATGATTTTTCCTCAACGAGATCAGAGCCGAGATTTTTGTTGATGCGCCGTTTGATCTCCGCGCGGCGGTCGTTCACCCGATAGACAGAGCGCGCCAGATCAATAAAAGTTTCACCGAAATCCTGATTTCGCTCGCACTCGCGAATATCATTCTCGACGTCCCAAAGCGCCTCGTTGATCATCTTCAGCGCATTGGCATCTTTGACCGTTTCAGTGTCTTCGGGCAGCGCCGCGTCGCGGGCGGCGCATAAGATCGCCAGCTCCTTTTCGACATTGGCCAGCTGGTCAGTATCGGTCAAACGCTCCTGTTTGATTTCAAGGATCGTAATTTTATCTATCAACTCGCCCCAGGAAACCGCCGCCAAGACCGTCATCGACCGCCCTTTCAATAATTCAAACCCGTCTCTTCATTCCGGTATCGCGTCTATGGTATGCTCCGGCGCATGGACACGCAATCATCCGTCATTTGCAATTGGTGTGGGCGCCCGACGCCGCTGGATTACGTGCACGGCCATGCGCAATGCCTGCATTGCAAAATCAATATTGCGCCTTGTTGTGACGGCGGCGTTTGCGAGCCCACCCCGATTAAATCCGTGCCGGTAAAGCACGGGCCAGTTAAACTCGGGCCGGGCAAAAGCGCGACCTCACGTCGCGGGTCGAGGGCTTGGCAAGACGCAGCGCGTCGTTCAGGTTAGCGTCAAACAATCGGGCAGGTTAGCGCGAACCAATCGGACGAGTGTATGTTTCTTCGTAATTTATGGTATTTCGCGCTTTCTGGCGCACAATTGAAACCGGGCGCAATGACCCGCAAGATCATGCTGGACGAGCCGTTGCTGATCGCCCGCGACGCAGATGGCATTCCTTTTGCGCTGCGCGATATCTGCCCCCATCGCGGCATCCCGCTGACCGACGGAAATTTCGACGGTCGCGAGGTTGAGTGTTGTTATCATGGCTGGCGATTTAACCGCGAGGGCTGCTGCACGGAAATCCCCTCGCTGGTGGCGGATCAAAAACTCAATTTGGATCGCATTCGAACCCAATCATATCCCTGTCGCGAAGTTCAGGGCAATATCTGGGTGTTTTTCGGCGATGGCGACGAGAATGAAAACCCACCGCCCGTCCTGCCCGGCATCGGAGACCGCGCACCGGGGATGAGTGAATCCATCCTGTTTCCATCGCCCATCGACCACGCTGTCGTCGGATTGATGGACCCGGCGCACGGGCCTTATGTGCATCGCTCCTGGTGGTGGCGCTCGAAGCGCTCGATACATGAGAAATCAAAGAAATTCGGCCCGACGCCGCTGGGATTCGCCATGTTGCGTCACCCGCCATCCTCAAATTCCGCCGCATACAAGCTCCTGGGCGGGGAGATGACCACTGAAATCAGATTTCAGTTACCCGGCGTTCGGATCGAACATATCGAAGCGGGCGCTCATGTCGTCTGCGGTCTGACGGCGGTCACGCCCTTGACCGAAGGCGAAACCGAGATCAATCACATCATCTACTGGACGCAACCCTGGTTAACGCCGCTCAAGCCCCTCCTGCGCCCCTTTATCCGCATGTTTCTGGAGCAGGATCGCGACGTCGTTATAAAGCAACAGGAAGGTCTGCGATACGACCCCAATTTGATGCTTATCAATGACGCGGACGTGCAGGCGAAATGGTATTATCAACTCAAACGAAACTGGGAAAAGGCGCAACAGGACGGAACCGCCTTTGACAATCCGGTCACGGCGCGCGAACTTCGGTGGCGTAGCTAAACGTCCCCCCCTCCCGACAAGACCACTCAAACAAAATTGCTGGAGAATTCAGCCATGGCGAAGAAGATGCAGTACGGCATCGGAATGCGGACGCAATACGCGGCCGGTTTCGATATGCAGGTAGCGTTTCGGGAACAGGTCGAACAAGCGCGCCTCGCCGAAAAACTGGGTTTTGATTCACTCCTGAAAAATTCGCACTTTGCGGGCTATCCCTTACAGGAATTCCAGCAATTGCCGTTTCTGGGACGAATCATGGCGGAGGCGCCAAGTCTGCGGTTGCTGACGGGCATTATGCTCTTGTCGCTGCAAAAGCCGCTCGACGTCGCCGAACAGCTCGCCTCAATCGACGTGATGTCCGGCGGAAAATTGATATTCGGATGTGGGCTGGGCTACCGGGAAGTTGAGTTCCGGGGATTTGGCACCACGCAGCGGGATCGCGTGCCGCGCTTTATCGAAAATCTGGCGGCGATCAAACGGCTCTGGACCGAAGACCATGTCACGATGAAGGGATCGCATTTCGAATTGATGGACGCGACCCTGTCCATGAAGCCGTTGCAAAAGCCGACGCCGCCCATCTGGATGGGCGCCAATGCGGATGTCGCCATTGAGCGCGCGGCGGAACTGGCCGATGTGTGGTTTATCAACACCCATCAACGCATGGAAACCATCCAACGCCAAATGGACGTCTATAAACGGGCGCTCGACAGGTTCGACAAACCGTTCCCGAAGGAAATTCCCATCGCCCGGGAAATATTTGTCGCGAATTCCCGCGAGGAAGCGATCCGGATCACGCGGCCCTTCCTGGAGGAAAAATATAAAATCTATCACCAATGGGGCCAGGACAAAGCGATGCCGAAGGGTGACGATAATCTGGCGCTGGATTACGACGAGTTGCTGGAAGACCGCTTCATGCTCGGGTCACCGGAGGAAATCGCCGAACAGATTATCGCGCAGAATAAACAATGCGGGATCAATCATATCGTCCTGCAATTCCACTGGGTCGGCACGCCGCAAAATCTGGTGCTGGAATCGATGACCCGCTTCGCCGAGGAAGTTCGTCCTTTGGTCGAGCAGGGATTATAAAGACCAGGTCAACATACGCCGCAGGCAGGATCTGAAAGCGGGTTAGGCCGCCTTTTGTCGCCGCCGGGCGACGCCCAGTCCAATCAGGCCGAGGCCAAGCAGAGCCAACGCGCCCGGTTCCGGAACGGTTGGGGCGAAGGCGATCAACACGTCGTCCATGCTGAAACGGTCGCCAGCGCCCGTAATATCGATGCGCGTAAACGCGTCCGTGGGATCAACGGTGAACCCAAAAAACTCCGACCCGCTCGTGGAGGCATGTGAAAGTGCGACGCCATTGATGCTGAGAACGGCGTTTTCCAGGCTCCTGAAGTTCGCGCCAAAGCCAATTACGGCCTGGTCGAATTCGATGGCCGCCGTTGTTACAGCGCCGCCTGAATTTTGGACAAAAAACGCGACGAATGTGCCATCCCCCAAGGAGAAAGTCCCGTCGTTAAAGGGAGAGGCGTCGACAATATTGAAACCAGCATGTTCGTTGCCTACCGAGGACAGGGAAAAGCCATTGTTAGGCGCAGTCGTGTTTCGAAAACTAATGTCTGTAGTGGTGCTGTTGAAGTTTTCCGATATGTCGGCGGTCCCGCCAATCGCCGCCAAAAAACTAGCGGCGCTGGTATGGATTGTGGGCACGGCGGCGGCGCTGTTTATGCTGAACACATATGCGGCGGCGCACAGAAATGCGGTCAATAATTTATTCAGTCGCATATAAATTGTCCTCATCTCAAAAATCATTCGCATCCCACCGAACGAAAACACGCAATTATTAGGCCAAGACACCCAATATCCCCTTAATCCGTAATGCTTTCAAGGCATTATGGAGATCCTCCCAGCAGAGGCCCTGGAGCCAAAATACGGAGGAATGTAAAAATTCCCGACATACCTACCACGGCCCGGCTTGCTAGGGGTTCAAAATATTATTATATTTCAGCACCT
>JAESSL010000400.1 GCA_016764135.1 Alphaproteobacteria bacterium | reverse complement strand
CAACGTTGCGCCAAAGTCGCCGAGCCACAGTTCGATATAAGGCTCGCGTATTTCCATCGGCGTCCCCCAAGCCGTCATTTGGGTGGGGTCCAGCGTTATTTTTTCCAGGCTTAAAATCGCTTTTACCGACACAGCGCAAAACGCGCCAAGCATGAATAACGCGCCATGCGCAAAACTTACGACGCCCAGGGTGCCAAATATAATTGTCAGCCCAAGCGCGATCAGGGCGTATGCACCGCCCTTGTCGAGGCCATTGAGCATTTGAAGCAGAATTGCGTCCATACGGGGTCACTCAAAAAGGTGCGGATGACCGCCCCCAATGTATCATTGAGGACGGTCGTTCGTACTATAGCACTAAAACTTAAGCGCCGTTGTTATAGGGTCCCAGTTCACCACCGAGCATGGAAGCCGAATATTCGACTTGCGCGCGCGGGGTCACTTCAACCACTTCGAGAACGTCAAACTTCGAGGACGGGTTCTCTTTGCCCTTCACAACCAGAACGTCTTTAAAGCACTGGTGATCGGACGCCCGGTATTCAGTCGCCCCATTGCCCATGCCATTGAACTTGAAGCCTTCCAGCGCCGCGCCGACGCCATCGGGACGGAACGTACCGGCGCGTTGACACGCATCCGCATACAGGATCGCCTGACAATACGTCGTATGGGCCGCCTGACTGGGCGGGAATCCATATTTTTTACCGAAGGACTTCACGAAAGCTTTGGAGCCTTCATCTTGCAAGGACCAGTGCCAGTTGGTGGATCCAAAGATGCCTTTAACGTTTTCGCCAGCGCCCTGCGCCATCAAACGACTATACAAAGGAACGACAATCGCGAAATCTTTACCGTTCACTTGCTTGTCGCGTAAGCCGAACTGAACCGCCTGCGTCAGCGAGTTGACCATATCACGGCCATAATGGTTCAGAATCAACACATCCGCCCCGGAATTCAGGACCGGCGTGATGTACTGCGAGAAGTCGCCAGCGCCCAGCGGCGTACGCACCGCAGCGGCTGTTTTCCAACCCATTTTCTCAGTGTATTTCTTGATCGAGCCTTCCTGGCTCCAACCCCAAGTGTAATCGGCGGTCAGATGATAGGCGACGCGATCCGTCCCGTAGGCATTTTTCAGCACGGGGCCGAGAGCGGCGCCGGACATTTCCGTATTGAAGAAATGACGGAACCCGTTGGCGCGTTTGTCTTTGCCCGTAGTGTCGTTGGAGTGCGTCAGGCCAGCCATGAAAATGACGCCTGCGTCCTGGCATAAGCCCTGGGTCGCGATGGCGACGCCGGAGGATGATCCGCCGGTAATCATGATCGCGCCGTCTTTTTCAATCATGCGCTTGGCGCTGGCGCGCGCTGCGTCTGATTTAGTCTGGGTATCGCCGGTGACGAACACGACTTTTTTGCCGTTAACGCCATTTCCCTTCAGCGCTTTCGACGTAAAGGTGTTCAACATACCGCCGTCGCCGCCGCCATTGATGTGCTCAACCGCGAGTTTGTAAGCGCGCAGTTCGTCAGCGCCCTCGTCTGCATAGGCGCCGGATTGCGGAACGTTAAAACCAAATGTAACCGTGCTTCCCTTTGGTTCGTTCGTATAACCGGCAGCCCAGGCGCTACTCGTGAATATCGTCGGCGTCGCGAGAGCGACGCCGGCCGCAGCCGTTCCTTTTAAAAGACTGCGACGACTAAAATTCTTTTTACTCATCTTAATCCTCCCGCTAAGCGATTTTCATGGGTTTCACCGAACTGGCAATTTCCGCAACGCGGCGCTATTTCGGCGAATGGACGGATTTTCCGTTCCTATCTAAGGCTGATCGCATATTGTAAACGACGCAATAACTAATTGAATATTATGATTTAATTAGTAAATTATTTATCTAATCGTAAATTATATTTGTCAATTTTTGACAATCAGGGGCGCAAGTCCGTAATTTTAAAGGATAATGATCCATGAGCAGCTCAATTCTCGGGTCCCGGATTCGCCAGCGAAGGCGTGAAATTGGCGTCACGCAAACCGAACTGGCGCGAAGAGTCGGTATTTCGGCCTCCTATCTGAACCTGATCGAGTGGAACAAACGCCCCATCGCGGGCGCCTTGCTACGCAGGATTGCCGAATCTCTGGATTTTGCGTTGGAGGACCTCGACGGCGAATCAGAGCGGCGGCTTCTTGAATCCCTGACGGAGATTGCGCGCCTACCGGCGCTGCACGCGTTGGGGATCGAACACGAGCGCACCAACGAAATGATTGGTCGTTTCCCGGGATGGTCCCGCGGTTTCGCCGCCTTGGCTCGTTCAGAACGTAAAGCGGCGGCGCACGTCCAAACCCTGTCGGACCGCCTGACGAATGATCCTTATCTCAGTGAAACATTGCATCGAATGCTCACGCGAATCGCATCCATTCGCTCTGCGGTGGAAATTCTGACTGAATATGCCGACATTCCGACCGACCAGCAGGACCGATTTATCCACATCATTCACGAGGAAAGCGGTGTTCTGTCAAACGTCGGCGAAGCCCTGGCGGCGTATCTCGATAAATCGGAGGAATCCGCTGAAGTGCTGACGCCGCTCGATGAGGTCGAAACGCTTTTCAACGCGCATAAAAATCATTTTGCCGAGATTGAAGACGCGGCAAGCGCATTGGGTCACCTTTTGACTGATCCACAGCCCATTTCCCGCCGAGAGAAAGCCGTTACACTCTCAAACGAACGACTTGGCGACGTCATCGATGAGATAATCGCCTCCCAGGTGGACATCAAGACGACGGCGGCGAAGACCCGGGCGCGACGCGCGCTTTTCAACTATGCGGTCGGCGCGTTACTGATGCCAATCGACTCATTCACCGCGCGCGCCGTCGACCTTGGCTATGATCTGGAAGCGCTGGCGGAGGCGTTTTCAACGGAAGTTTCGACCGTGTGTCATCGGTTGACCGCATTGCCCCGGGGAAAAGGCATTCCGGAATTCGGTTATTTTCGGGCGAACGCCGCTGGCACCATCATTGAAATGCTTGGGCTCGACGGCCTCGCCGTACCGCGATACGTATCGGCGTGCCCGCTCTGGGTTCTGTATCGGGCCCAGCAATCCCCCGAAGCCGTTATCCGTCAACGCGCGCTT
>JAESSL010000399.1 GCA_016764135.1 Alphaproteobacteria bacterium | reverse complement strand
TTGACCGCGTCAGGTTGGTCCACATTTACGCCGTGTCCCGCATTGAGAACAACCACATTAACCGCCCCGGGAATACGGCTGGCCATATATTCGGAGCCTTGCAGAAAATGCGCGTCGCCATCGCCAATAACAATCAATGTGGGGATTGTAATCTTCGGCAGACTGTCGATGGCGACGGCGTCCACCTGACTTAAAATTCCACGCGCCGCGTTGGCCAATCCCTGCGCGGAGCCCTGGATGCTGACGCCGACCTCCGCACCGCCGCCCAGCGCCGCCAAACCACCGTCTTCCAACGTCTGCGCCCGGTTTTCCGCGCGCACATTCCATGTCGCCCGCGATGTATCGCTGCGATAACCGGGGCCGCACCCTTGAAGAATTAACGCGCGAGCGCGCGACCGATAGCGCGCCTGAAACGCCAGCGTCATATAGCCGCCCAGCGAATGACCCGCGATGACCGCCTTGTCGATCCCCAAAAGATCAAGCAGCCCCAGCATGTCCGCCAATGTATGCGCCTGGCTGTAGGCGTCAGGATCTTCCGGACAATCGTTTTGACCGTGGCCGCGCATATCCCAGCGGATAAACCGGTATCGGTCGGCGAAGGCCGCCACCTGCCCGTCCCACATGCCAGTGGAGGCGCCGAACCCGTGGCTCAGCAAGATCGGTACGCCAGCGCCTTCATCCTCATAGTATATTTTTACGTCGTCGCGCGTCATAAAGGGCATGTTGCATCCTTTCGAAACGATTACGCCAGTTGTGTAAACTGAGAATACCCAACTCGGCAGGCCTGAAGTTTGTCGTGATTTCATTCAGAATGCACCAAAAATACCGCTCTAAAAATAAAACCAGATTCGCCTTGAAAAGAACATAGTTAGAACATTAAATGAACCCGATTCGCAGTGACTCTGAAAGGAACGACAAATACACAACAACTTGTGCCTGAGAGATCGAGAATGACCAGACTTGGTTTATTTATGAGAACAATAAAACGATTTAAACTGACTGAATATTTGCCGATAATTACTGTGGTTTAGTTGACTTCCCGCTAAAACCCATGATATTCCATGGTATCCCATGAAATGGCGCTGTCGCCATCTTACGGGTGCGCGCGAATTTTGGTCGAATATTTTTGGTCGAATACGGGAAAAGCATCATTCCGATTTAACCTACTTCGAGAAGACCAGGACCTTCCGCGCTGAGTCTCGTGCAGATCGAACGCGTACCGGGAAGTTTTGGCCACCATGGCGCTTTTCACAGGAAGACACGAGAATAAGGTAGACAAGAAAGGCCGGGTGTCGCTGCCTGCGGATTACCGCGCAGAATTGGCGCCGGACCAGGACCGGGCTATCTATGTGTTCCCGTCCCCCCGCGTAGATGCGCTCATCGCCGTCGATCGCGACTTTATCCAGGGATTATCAGACCGGATTGAGCGGGAATTCGACATGTTCTCCGACGAAGAGGAGGACTTTTCCGCCGTCATTCTCGCCGACGCCCAGAAAATCTCCATCGATGGCGACGGTCGTATCGTCCTGCCGCCTGATTTCATCGCCTTTGCTGACATCGAAGCCCGCGCCCTGTTTGTCGGCGGCGGATCGCGGTTCCAGATTTGGCGCCCGGAAGCCTACAAGGAGCACGCTGAACGATCACGCGCGCGCGCAAAGGGGCGCACGCTCCCGCGACGCAGAGGCCCATCCAACGAAAACCGACCCCGACGAGACGACACGCGGGACGATTCGGGACGCGATTCAGATGAGTAACCCTCGCTCCCCCAACCAGACCGAACAGGGCTCCGGCCAATCCGGGCCCGTTCATATTCCCGTCCTGATGGAAGAGGTTCTGTCTGCGCTGGAACCGCGCGACGGCGGCGTTTATATCGACGGCACGTTCGGCGCGGGTGGGTATACGCGCGCCATTCTGAACGCGGCGCCCTGCACGATACTGGCCATCGACCGCGACCCGGACGCGATTTTGCGCGGCGCCCCGATGGTCCAGGAGTTTGACGGCCGCCTGAATGTGATCCGCGGACGCTTTGGCGACATGGCCGAACTTATCGACGAAAACCAGGACGTAATCACCGACGGCGCCGTCGACGGCGTCGTGCTGGACCTTGGCGTATCGTCGCCGCAACTGGACGAAGACCATCGTGGTTTCTCCTTCCGCGCCGATGGCCCCCTGGACATGCGCATGGCGCAAGAAGGCTTCAGCGCCGCCGATCTGGTGAACACGGTCGAAGAAAAAGAACTGTCGCGCATTATTTTTGAATATGGCGACGAGCGTCGCGCAAGACGGGTCGCGCGCACGATCGTCGAGGCGCGCAACGAGACGCCGATTGAAACCACGCTTCAACTGGCCGCCATCGTACGCCGCGTCGTCCCCCAGTCGCGCGACGGCATCGACCCCGCGACCCGCACCTTCATGGCGCTGCGCATTCACATCAACGATGAGCTCGGCGAATTGCAACGCGGGCTGGCGGCGGCGGAATTGATCCTGAAGCCCGGCGGTCGACTGGTCGTGGTGTCATTTCACTCGCTGGAAGATCGTTGCGTCAAAACCTTTCTGCGCGACCGCGCCGGCGCCGCGCCGCGCGGATCCCGTCACGCACCAGAAACAGCGCCGCCGCGCGCGCCCAGCTTCAAACTTTTGTCCCGATCCGGCGTAACCGCCAGCAAGGCGGAGGCGCGACGCAACCCGCGCGCCCGTTCGGCCCGGCTGCGCAGCGCCGAACGCACATCCGCCCTCGCTTTTTCTGAGTCCGACCAGGAGGGCGCCGCATGAAGGGCGTCGCCATCTTCCTGTACCTTTCTCTGGCGGGCGTCGCCGGGTTCGCGCTGTTCCATATCACCTACAAGGTCGAACAGTTGGAACACCAATTGACGACCCTGAACAAAGAAATACTAGAAGAACAGAATGCAGTGCATGTCCTGAAAGCGGAATGGAGTTTCCTCGGGCGCCCGGAACGGATCGAAGAACTACGCCGTCAATTCCTGCCTGAATTGCAGCCGCTTCGCACGACCCAGATCGGTGGGTTGGAGGATCTGCCGCACCGCGCAACGCCACTGGCGCCAAATCAGGCAACCTCTGACCGAACCAGCGGCGCGCTCACGCTGACGCCCGACCTGCCCATTCGTCCCATTTCCACAAGAGAAGCGGAATAGGGGGAATCGCATGAATTTCTGGACCTCACTTTCCGGACGCCTTCGCCGTGGTCGTCGAACCATCCGACCACGCCGTTATTCGGCCGCCGCCGCGGTCATTCCGTGTACGCCGTTGCAAGGCGCACAAGGACGGCGGGACAATCGATTGCACGCCGCGCTGGAAACCGGCCGCACCCGGCTTCTTATCGGCGGCTCCATCATGATGCTGGGTTTCGCCGTCGTCGGCATGCGCCTGATCGACATCGCCCTTTTACAAGAAGCGCGCGAGCCTCGCGTCGCCCGCGCGCCCAGTGCGTCGGAAATGCGCACCGGGCGGGCGGACATTGTGGACCGCAATGGCGAGATCGTCGCGACAAGCCTGCAAACCGCCTCTCTCTTCGCCAATCCGCGAAAAATTCTCGATGCGGACGACGCCGCGCGCCTGCTGGTTGGCGCCCTGCCGGATCTACGCGAGGCGGAAATCGCCGCGAAACTAAAATCAGGACGCGGCTTCGTCTGGTTAAAACGGAACCTGTCGCCGCGTCAGCAATGGGACGTCATTCAACTGGGCATTCCTGGCGTTGAATTTCAAACCGCCGAATCCCGCGTCTACCCGCATGGAACTTTAGCCGCGCATATTCTGGGGTTTGTCGGCGTTGACGGCGACGGACTGGCGGGCATTGAAAAGAGCTTCGACACCGCCCTACGCAGCAACGCGGACCCAGTTCGCCTGACCATCGACATTCGACTGCAACACTTATTGCGCAGTGAATTGACGCGCGTCATGACCTCGTCGCGCGCCATCGGCGCCACCGGGATCATCCTCGACGCCCAAAAGGGCGAAGTCCTCGCGATGACGTCGCTGCCCGATTACGACCCCAATCTGCAAAACCGGGCATCGGACAATCAACGATTCAACCGCGCAACGCTGGGCGTTTATGAACTGGGCTCAACGTTTAAGATTTTCGCAACCGCGATGGCGCTGGATTACGGCGTTGTGAGCATGACAGATGGGTACGATGCCACCAAGCCGCTTAGGGTAGCGCGCTTCACCATTCGCGATTTCCACGCCAAGAAGCGCTGGCTCTCGGTCCCGGAAATTTTCATGTACTCCTCCAATATCGGCTCCGCGAAAATGGCGCGCGACGTCGGGGGGGAAGCGCAGCAGGAATTCCTCGCAAGGCTGGGCATGTTGAGCCCTGCCGCCATCGAGTTGCCCGAAGTCGGCGCACCGATGAAACCAAAGCCCTGGCGCCCGATCAACACCATGACCATCGGCTTTGGCCACGGTCTGGCGGTCAGTCCGCTGCAATTGATTACGGGCGTCGCGGCGGTGGTCAATGGCGGCGTCTTCCACCGACCCACGCTCATTCGGCGCGACGATTCAACGCTCAAAAAGAAAGCGGGCGAGCGCGTCAAGTCGGCGGAAACATCGTTGGAATTGCGGCGGTTAATGCGACTGGTTGTTGAAAAGGGCACAGGCCGCAAAGCAGGCGCAATCGGCTATCTGGTTGGCGGCAAGACCGGAACCGCAGAGAAGTCCGGACGCCGAGGCTACAACCGGCGGGCGCTTATTTCGTCCTTCGTCGGCGCCTTTCCCATGAATAATCCGCGTTATGTGGTTCTGGCGCTTGTCGACGAACCACAAGGAAACAAAAGCACCCATGGCTATGCAACCGGTGGCTGGATCGCCGCCCCGGTCGTTCGACGCATTGTCCAGCGGGCCGCGCCCTTCCTGGGTGTCGCGCCGATGGACGAATCCGACCCGGCGATAAAACGACTACTGGATATCGACATCAAACAGGAAGGCCCACGGCTTGCGTCTTATTGAGCTGTCGGCAGGAACGGAAACGAACGACGTGATCTCGGAACACACCCATCCCGATCAAAACCCGGACCTGAATATTACCGGTCTATCTGCGGATAGCCGCATGGTTAAGCCGGGTTTTCTGTTCGCCGCCTTACCGGGCGCGACGATGGATGGACGCGCCTTCGTTCCGCAAGCTCTGAACAACGGCGCCGCAGCGATCCTCGCGCCATCCGGGTTTGACCTGAAAGAATGGGCGAAAGACGCCCCGACGAAAAATGTCAGCGTTTTAACCGACCCGGACCCCAGACGGCGCCTGGCGCATATGGCCGCGCGGTTTTACGGCGCCCAGCCCGACACGATCGCGGCGATCACCGGGACCAACGGGAAAACCTCCGTCGCGTCCTTCACGCGCCAGATCTGGACCGCTCTTGGCCACAAAGCCGCCGCCGCAGGCACCCTCGGATTGAACGTATCTGGGGGATTGGGCGCGCCCGGCATGACCAGCGGACCGGGGTTAACCACGCCGGACCCGGTCCAATTGCACAAAACGTTGGCCGAACTGAAGTCAAACGGCGTCAATTATCTGGCGATGGAAGCCTCCAGCCACGGCTTGGATCAACGTCGTCTGGACGGGGTGCGGATCACCGCCGCCGCCTTCACCAATCTGACCCGCGACCACCTTGATTACCACCACACGATGGCGGCGTACCGGGCCGCCAAATTCCGCTTGTTCGATACATTGTTATCGCCGGTCGGCGTCGCCGTTGCGCCGGCGCATGCGCCTGAGACGGCCGCCATCAGAACAATCGCCGAGAAACGCAACTGCCGCCTGCTCACCTATGGCCACCTTCAAAAGAACGATGACGCCGTTGATATCGGTTGCCGCGACGCGACGCCCAATGGCGACGGCTGGACATTGTCGCTGGAGATTTTAGGCGTCGCGCACGCGATAGATTTCGCCCTGCCCGGTGAATTCCAGATCGACAATGCGCTCTGCGCGCTAGCGCTCGTGATT
Source organism: Alphaproteobacteria bacterium (assembly GCA_016764135.1). Classification (GTDB taxonomy): domain Bacteria; phylum Pseudomonadota; class Alphaproteobacteria; order UBA8366; genus JABJJH01. Next base: position 38 of record JAESSL010000399.1, on the reverse strand, counting down.
GCTTGCGGCGGCGACCCGGTGCGCGCGACGAATGCGTT
>JAESSL010000398.1 GCA_016764135.1 Alphaproteobacteria bacterium | reverse complement strand
ATCTGCAACAAACCATCGACGCCGCTTTTGATGCGGTGGAGGATGTTTCTCCGTCCACGCAGGGCGAGGTTCGCGACGCCGTAAACACGGCGTTGGACTTGCTGGATAAGGGCGAGGTTCGCGTTGCGGAGAAACTGGGTGGCGAATGGCATGTCAATCAGTGGCTCAAAAAGGCGGTGTTGTTGTCCTTTCGCCTCAACGAAATGGGGATGATCCCCGGCGGCCCGGGTGAAAACACGTCGTGGTGGGACAAGGTGCCGTCGAAATTCGAGGGTTGGGGCGAAGCGGAATTCAGCGCCGCCGGGTTCCGCGCCGTGCCAAACGCGATTGTGCGTCGCTCCGCCTACATCGCCCCCAACGTGATCCTGATGCCCAGCTTCACCAATCTCGGCGCCTATGTCGATGAGGGCACCATGGTGGATACATGGGTCACTGTTGGGTCCTGTGCGCAGATTGGCAAGAACTGTCACCTGTCCGGCGGCGTCGGCATTGGCGGCGTGCTGGAGCCCTTGCAGGCCGAGCCCGTCATCATCGAAGATAATTGCTTCATCGGCGCGCGGTCGGAAGTCGTCGAAGGCGTTATTGTTGAAGAAGGCGCGGTGCTGTCCATGGGCTGTTTCATCAGCGGATCGACAAAGATCATCGACCGGCAAACCGGCGAAATGCATATCGGGCGTGTGCCCGCGTATTCCGTCGTCGTGCCGGGCTCCCTGCCGGGCAATCCGTCGCCCGACGGACGCCCGACGCCGAGCCTGTATTGCTGCGTGATCGTGAAGACCGTGGATGCGCAGACGCGCGCAAAGACCTCAATCAACGATTTGCTGCGGGACTAGACCTGTGATTGATCCCGTCGAGCTTGCCCGTGACCTGATTCAGTGCCCTAGCGTGACGCCCGTGGAAGGCGGCGCGCTGGATTTGTTGCAGAAGACGCTGGAGACGATGGGCTTTACCTGTCACCGGCTGGTGTTTTCAGACGAGAACACCCCGGACGTGGATAATCTCTACGCCCGGCTGGGGGATCAGGGGCCAAATTTCTGTTTCGCCGGGCATACGGATGTTGTGCCGACGGGGCCGGTGGAGGCGTGGTCCGCCGACCCGTTCGCCGCTGATATTCGCGACGGCGGGTTGTATGGACGCGGCGCCAGCGACATGAAGGGCGCGATTGCGTCCTTCGCCGCCGCTGTGGACCGGGTTTTGGCCAAGGGTCCGATTGACGGGTCCATCAGTTTTCTGATTACCGGCGACGAAGAAGGACCCTCAATCAACGGCACCAAAAAAGTGCTGGGCTGGTTGCAGGAGCGTGGCGAGGCGCTGGACGCCTGTATCGTGGGCGAACCAACCAATCCCGAGCGTCTGGGCGAAATGATGAAGATCGGTCGGCGCGGCAGCATGAACGGGTTTTTGACGGTTAAAGGCGTGCAGGGCCATACCGCCTATCCGCATCTGGCCGATAATCCGGCGCACCGCATCGTCGCCATGATGAACGCCTTGACGACAAAATCGCTGGACGACGGGTCGGATCATTTTCAGGCCTCGACTTTGCAGATTTCGACCATCGATATTGGCAATACGGCGACCAATGTCATCCCCGCAGAGGCGCGGGCGACCTTCAATATTCGCTTCAATGATCTGCATTCCTCCGACTCGTTGAGCGAATGGTTGAAAACCGTTCTGGACGAGGCGATTGGCGAGGGCGGCGAATACACGCTGGATATCTCCGTCAGCGGCGAATCCTTTCTCACTCCGCCGGGCAAGTTGAGCGATGTGATCTCGGCGGCGTGCCGGAGCGTGTTGCAATTAGAACCGGACCTCAGCACGACGGGGGGGACGTCCGACGCCCGTTTCATCAAGGATTATTGCCCGGTCGTCGAGTTTGGTCTGGTCGGACAAACTATGCACAAGATCGATGAACGCGCCGACGTGGCGGACATCGTGCGGCTTACGGATATTTATGAAGCGATCATCACCGGATATTTTACCGGGAATTCTGAATGATCACGAAACAGGAAGTTCTCCTTTCGCTGTACGGCGTCTGGCGGCTACTGCTTCGCGACCCCAAAGGCATGGATTGGCTTGACGATTCCGAGGATGGATTCTGGAAATCCTTCCTTTGCGCCGTTCTGGTTTTTCCTGGATTTGTGCTGTTGCTGGCGTTCTCTCCGACGCCTTTTTACGAAGACGCTGGCGTCATTCGCATCTTCATTGTCGAGAGTTCGTCATACGTTATTGGCTGGGTGGCCTGGCCCTTGCTGGTGTCCTATGCGGCCAAGGCGTTTGACCGGGAAGAAAAATTTATTCGCTATATCGTTGCGTATAACTGGTCGGCGGCGATCCAGATCGGGGTCTACGTCATTATTCTGTTGCTGCGGTCGTCCGGCGCGGTTCCGGAAGGGTTTATAGGGTTGCTCAGTTTTGCAGCGCTGATTTTTTTGCTGGGTTATCAATTGTTAATCGCGCGCGTTGGCCTCGATATCAAAGGCAACCTGCCTATTGCGATGGTCGGCGCGGATTTCCTGTTGGGCCAGATTATCCGGGCCGTGACGTTTAATCTATTGCACTGAGTGGCTGGGTTTAGAAAACGCGCATGATGGATTTGCTAAAACGGATCGTTCTGACAGGCATCGCGCTCGCATTGTTGATTGTCGCGGAGCGCGCGTTTGGCATGGTCGCGGCGTTTGTAGCGGCGGGCGTTCTGTTCGTCGCTTATATCGCTTTTATTTCGTTTCGTGAGACGGCCTCGGAAGAATCGGACGGGCCGGACGGATCCGACAATGATTCCGGATCATAGTCTACGCCAACAAGATACAATCCTTGTGGCGGCGCGGTGGGACCGGCCGCGGATCGGTCACGGGCTTCCAGCGCGCGCGTTACATCGTCGGCGTTCCATTTGCCTTCACCGACAAAGCCCAACGTGCCGGTAATGTTGCGCATCTGATGATGCAGAAATGATCGCGCAGCGGCGTGGATATGAATTTCATCGGCGACGCGAGACACCGTAATGCGGTCCATTGTTTTGACCGGCGATAGCGCCTGACAATGAGACGCGCGGAAACTGGTGAAGTCGTGACGCCCGATCAACCGTTGCGCGGCCTCGTGCATAGCGTCCACATCCAGCCGTTTGGAGACATGCCAGACGCGCCCCAGATCGACGGCGGGCGCGGCGCGGCGGTTCAGAATGCGATACAGATAACGCCGTCCCGTAGCGGAGATGCGGGCGTGGAAATCCGGCAGAGCTTCGGCGGCGTCGAGTACGATAATAGGGTCTTCACGCATGTGATGGTTCAAGGCGTCGCGCACGGTATTGGCGTTGGTCTCTTTTTCGAGATCAAAATGCGCCACTTGCCCCAGCGCATGAACGCCGGAATCGGTTCGTCCCGCGCCAAATATTGTAACGGTCTCTTGCGAGAAATTGAGGATTGCACGTTCCAGCGCGCCTTGCGCCGACCAGCCGTTTTTCTGACGTTGCCACCCGACGAAGGCGGAGCCTTCATACTCGACGATGATCCGCCACCGGGTCATGTGAACAGGCTTCCCTTGGGGACGGGGCGGCCGCGCAAATACGATTCCGCATCGGCGGGCTTACGCCCTTCGCGCTGAACCTTGTCCAGGCGCAAGGCGCCCTCGCCGCAGGCAATGGTCAACTGATCGTCTAAAGCCTCGCCAGGCGCTCCT